>DATKTT010000311.1:0-13064 GCA_035530955.1 Williamwhitmania sp.
GCTCATGGAGAAGTGCCTAGTCTACTTTAATACATCACTTCGGTCGAACCTCATGCTAGTGAACAAGCTCAAAAACCCAAAGTATTTTCCATCGAGCAACATTCCGGAAGATATTGTGGAGGATATCACCATTGAAATAAACCAGGCGCTGCAAACCACCAACATCTACAGCGACATTTTGGCTGGCATGATGGATGCCTTTGCATCGGTTATCTCCAACAACCTGAACATCGTAATGAAGCAGCTCACCATCATTACCATCATCCTAATGATACCTACATTGGTTTCCAGCTTCTTTGGAATGAACGTCCCCAACATGTTTGAGAATAGCCACTTCGCATTTGTGAGCATCCTAGCATTCTCAATTATACTATCAGTTGTTGGCGTGCTGCTAATCCGCATAAAAAAGTGGATTTAGATGGTTGGCTCTTGGCCGAAAAGCGTAAAATTGTGACATGTGAATAGTAAAAAATTAGAGGATCTGAATCGGGAGATCGAAGTTATGCAGTAGCGAATCTATAGTCAATGGACTACACTACAGCCTTATACCGAATAGCCTAACAACCTAGACTCCCAACCACCTATCAAGTGACCTTCTCTCTATTCCGTGCCTTCATTATTTCACCAAATACAGGGTAGACGGCAACAAATTCCGTTTCCCAAAACATTCTTTTGCTACATTTGCATGAGCAAAATTTTTTTATGGAAAAGAAAAAAATGCGTGTCGCCTTTATTTCAGTATTGGCAGCCATATTCTTAACCACCTTCAAAATAATTATTGGGGTATTGACTGGCAGCTTGGGTATTCTTTCCGAAGCGCTGCACTCAACCCTTGACTTGGTTGCGGCCATTATTACCTTCTTTTCCGTAAGAGTTTCTGATAAACCTGCCGACAACGACCACAACTTTGGCCATGGAAAGGTGGAAAACCTATCGGCTTTCTTGGAAACTATCCTGCTGTTGATTACCTGCGTTTGGATTATCTATGAGGCCATTCATCGATTGGTTACAGGAAATACGGTTATCGAAATTAACGTTTGGAGTTTTGTGGTGGTGCTAACCTCTATTGCCATTGACTTTACTCGGTCGAGGGCACTTCTTAAGGTGGCCAAGGAGACCAATAGCCAAGCGCTAGAAGCTGATGCCCTACACTTCTCCACCGATATCTGGAGCTCCACGGTGGTGCTGTTTGGTCTTATTTTTGCCAGCTTTGGCATCTACCTTGCCGACCCCATTGCCGCTTTAGCAGTGGCTGCCATTGTAATCTACATTTCCATTAGGCTTGGGAAGAAGTCGATTGAAGTACTACTCGATAAGGTGCCGGAGGAGACGCGAAGAAAAGTGGAGGAGATTATGGCAAAGGTTTCTGAAATCACTGCCTTTCACGACTTAAAGGTAAGAACTTCCGGCGCGGATACGTTTGTGGAAGTAAATATTCATGTCGACCCTGAGCTTTCGATTGGTGAAGCGCATATGATTACCGACAAGATTGAAGATGATATCCGCGAGGCCATCCCTCGGTGTGAGGTGCATGTTCATGCTGAGCCGGAAGAGTTCCATGTATTCGCCACCAACATTAACAAGACAATGACTACTCAGGCCAAATCCATCTTCACTAAGAAAAAGCTGGCCTACCGATTGCACAAGAATTGATAATGAAAGACCTACAGTGAATGGTGACAGAGTTACAAATTACAAAAAAGTCAGAAGTCCAGAGTAGGTAGCCAAGTTGCAGCTATGCCACGCCTATAGCCTTTTTCTTAATAGACTCATTACTTAAACAGCGAAACACCAAGGCAACCCAATAGGGTGCAATGTTTATGGAAGAGGTATGGTTTCATGGTAGGCGGTGCGCGCGATTATGATGTAAAATGAAAAATGCCTGCTGTGCACAGCAATCACATACGGCTGGAGAAAGCAGAAACCCCAAAATTATACTGTGTCATTCTTGCAGTCTACAAACTTTCCCTAATTACCTAACCCCTATTTATAAGAAGCCAGCACAGCGGAGATAATCTCTTTGTAGCTATCCCCATAGTGATGTCCACCCTTCAGAATCAAGATCTGTGCACCTTGATTGCGAAACAGCTCCTGATCCTGCTCCTCGTCTTCGTCGGAACCGTATATGCATATCTTTGGCACATAGCTCATCTTCTTTACCTCAGGCGCCACATCGTAACCACTCTCCATATCGAGGTTGAGCATGCTGCTAATGGTAACCTCAAAATCGGTTTTATCATCAGGGGAGAGCATGGCCACCATAACCAACCTGCTTTTTAAACTTGGCGAAAGCCGATTAGCCACAAAGGGAATTACGTCTGCCCCAAAGGAGTAACCCATGAGCAAAATCTTTTCGCGCCCAAACTTTTTGGAGAAGAACAGCAGCAATTTTTCTACAGCAGCAGTCGTCTCCTCCGGTGTTTTCTTCTCCCAAAAATATTTCTGCGTGTCGAGCCCAACCGATGGAATTCCACGACTAGCCAACTCATTGGCCAGCGATTGGTCAAAATCGGTCCAGCCGCCATCACCCGAAATAAGGAAGGCCATCAAAGGGCTACTCCCCTTAGTAGCATCTGTTTCCAAGAATGGAAGATCGGCAATCTCAGAGGCAGCAATGTTCGGCTCGGATGGCTGCACTGAACCGCCAAAGGGTTTTGCCGCTTGAATACGCTGAACTGAACTGACTAGCACCTTTTCCCAATCCAATACTGCACCAACCTTTTCGGGAACGCTCACATCGGCGTTTTCCATACCCTTAAAGAACTTTTGGCAAGCCACAGTTTCCCCATCCTTCTCATCTCCAAAAGGTATTACCACAAAAGGTGCCAGCAACTTTGCAGAGGCCATCACCGATACTTTGCTATGCTTTGCATTCAGCAACGATTGAAGTCCCGATCCTCTACAAAACTTCTTGCTAAGATCAATGGTGGAAGAAAAACCGAGCGCAACACCCCCCTTGAATGTATTGGCCGGCGACTGTGCAATTAAGGCGTAAGTTAGCGTACCCCCTGCTGCCCGACCAACCAAAATCGGTTTATGATATGTTTTTAGCTCAAACTTTTTCTGAATGTATATGCTCAGATTTTCAAAGTCGGAGGCAGGATAGAGGCATTGGCTCTTCGACTCCAAAAATGGCGTTATCAAATGGCGTAGGTTGACGCACACAACCATGAACTGTTGGGCGATCACCCGCTTGGCAATTGCATCCATTTCACTTGTCCATCCATCGCTACCCGAAATAATTATGGCAACGCCCGCAGGATTTGTCATGGAATTCAACACTACAATTCTTCCAAATGGCTTATAAACAAGTGTATCGGCTTTGCTCCTAGCATAACCTGAAAGTGTTACAAAAATCAAGGTGATTAGTGCTAAATATCTCTTCATGGTGACCAAATATTACTGTTTAAAAACCCTAGACAAGGCAACTGGTGATTGGAGCAGATCGTAGCCATGCTCATACACCAAATATCTATTTTGCCACTCTGGGAAGAACTTCTCTTTAAAATTTCGAAGTCCTTTATATCTTGAAAACACTCGTATCTCCTCGTATGCAAACCGCATGGTCCTCTCGGAAATATCCTTGGCGCGATCCAGTCCCGACATTGGCGCAAGCCCCATGTTCACATACTTATATCCCGAATCTTTAAAGTGAAAAAAAAGATTAACCAAAAGAAACTCCAAGGTGTCATCAGGGGCATCGGATGTCCTGCGGATTAGGTCATAGGTTGCTTCTTCTGGAACATAGTCGGGAATAATATTGGCAAAAGCGATAACCCTCTCCTCTGTATTTTCGATGGTCACTACGGTTTGATTTTTCAACGTATCACCGCTAAACTTTCCTTGGGCAAATACCATTTCGGTATACCCTTGGTCTGCAAGCCAGTCGTCCGATACGGCCTTCAGTTTTTGCAGTAGTCCTGCCATAAGTGGTGGTTGATATACCTTGAAGCTCCACCCTGCCTCACTCATGCGATTAATTGCACTCCTCATCGATCGTCTCGATCGACCTTCTATGGTAAATTCATCCAGTGAGACCACGGCCTCCTGCCCAATTAGCATGGCCTTTTTATGAATACTCCGGTAGGTCTCCAGATAATCCTCTGGTACCCTATATAAAAGGGGCATTAAACCATTCTGGTAGCAGAAGCGGTCGAACTCATGGATAGCAATCTTCAGGTCTTCTCGCGATTCACACACCGGATTTTCAAGCACTACGGCGTAATTTCCTGCTATGCGGTAGGCAACAACCCCCTCAACCGTTGTGGTAAAGTAGAAGAGCTTATCAGGTGCACACTTGAAGTAATCAAGAGAAGAATTTCCATATCGACGAACCAGGTCTGTTGCCCGAGACAGCGACTCCTCCTCCTTTTCATCCCTAAACACATATGGGCGAAATAGTGTGTAAACCAGAAAGGCCATTGAACCAATACCAGCAAAATTGATGGATAAAAGGAAGTTTCTGGCAAACTTATCATGGGCGATCAAGTCTGGCGGATTTTGCAGAAAGAATCCCTGCACGGTATAGTAAGCCGATTGGCTCAAGCTAAAATCATGATGAAAATGCTTCTTATCGAGGTAGTAGAAACCCACAATCCCGTAGAGCATAACCACAGCAGCCGAAAATATGGCCGTTTTGACTCCTAGAATTCGCAGCGAAGGATTGCTACGAACATAGTACTGCTTTCGAGTAAGCCACAGCGACAGCACAAGAAGCATGGCAAACATGGCCTCCTCATAGTCGATAGCCTTGGTGAGGTTGGCAGCAATGGAAACAATGGCCAGCACCATGGCCACGTTCCACGTTATGCGCAACCCCTTTAACAGAAAGGCAGAGGTGGCCAGCAAGAAGATTCCTGCCGCAAGGGTAAAGTATACCGACGCATTGATGGCAGACATGGGTAGAAAATCCCTTATAAGAGCAAAACGCTCTGGGATGGCAGGCGTAACGGCCGACACAATGTTTATCACACCCAAAAAGAAAGTTAGAAGCGATGGCACTATTCGAAGAACGAGACTATTCCGAACAAGCACAAAGCTGAGGGCACCTCCAATTAGCGGAAGCCAAAACTCGAAAAATCGGTAAAGGAATGTTATGGATACGGCCTCCATGGTTGAGAAGCCAAACCGGGTGAGGATAAAAGTTAACGAAAGTTCTATGGCTCCAAGGCCTCGGAGAAATGGCGAAAGGAGGAGAAAAAGTATGGATACGATGTAGCCGATTATTGCGGCCTCCCAGCTGCCAACAAAGCCTAATGCCTTCATGGCAATCCAGAGGTGACCTATTCCGCAAAACTCAATAAAGACAGAGGTGATAATGGTTAAGATAAACGACTTTACCTTGAACGACTGCGCCTGCACCTCCTCAATAACCGATGCAAACTGAGGGCTATGCCTTACGATGATACGATACACCACCCGTCCCTTAATAGCCGATCGAAAAACCCAGTATAGGAGTGCAACAAAAGCGACAATTCCAGTAAATGCATATACCTCTCCGCTCGAAAGATTTTTGGTGATGGCAAGGTAGAGAAGGCTAGGAATAGCCACTAAAATAACAGAGACAATTCCTACAATAGCATAGATGCTCGAAGCAATGTGAATCTGCGTTTTAGAAATGTTTTGACGCTCGATGGGTTTCGTGAAAAAGGCCAACGAGGAGATGCCTCCCGCCGGCAAAAAAATGCTGATAAAATTTCGTTTTAGGAAAAGAAGTATGGCGTTTCGAAACCCAATTTTGCAGCCCAGCGATCGAAAGCTGAAGACATACATCAATGCCTGCAACAAAACATAGGTCAGGGTAATTGCCAGTCCTAGGAATACCCAAGATGCACTAGCATTGGTTAGAGCACTCTGAATATTCTGAAATTCAGCACCCTGGTGAAGGAAGAAATAGATGGCCACCGAAAGGAAAAATGCAGCAATGATAAACTGAATAAGCATTTTTCTATTTTCAGAAATCAACTTCTGAAAGCCAAGCCGGGCTGTCAATCTCTTTAATACATGACTGTGCTGCATAGATTATCAGTTAGGCGTATTTGTAAACAGAAAAAAGAACGTAAAGTTAAAAAGAAGCTCGAATCGCCAGGCCCCATTCACAATATTTAACGCACCCAGCTGATGCCTCTTTATTCCACAATATATCAATTTTTTGTCAGCCAATGCAAACATCGTTAAGTGTAGATCGAAATGAATATCATCTTTTTGCAATCCGAGGTTCAATGCTTCGAAAATAAAAATCGACCCCAACTGCAGCAACCTGATTTGGCCGATTAAAGTTATATCGAATCGAAAAAAGAAAAGGGAATTTGGTCATCCTATTCATTCATTCGCTATTTTAGAGGGAAAATTATTTTAACCCTTGCCATGAATTGCCACGATGTAAAACACTAGAAAAACGACCTAAACATCTATAACTAGTTCAAAAAAACAAACTTTATGAAAAAAGGATTACTGCTTGGCCTAATGGGGACACTACTCTTTCCCTTGGCTGCATCTGCCAGTGAGGCCGACCTAAAGATCCCCGAGTTGAGCGCGGGGCAAAACCATCTCTTAATGATCGGCATTCTGGTGTGTATTCTTGGTTTTGTCTTCGGAATATACCAGTTTTTGAAAGTAAGAAGAATAAAGGCACACTCTTCAATGCTCGAAGTTGGCCAAATTATCTTCGAAACCTGCAAAACCTATCTTTTGCAGCAGGGCAAGTTTTTAATTCTTCTCTTCACCTTTATTGCCCTATTTATCTCCTTCTACTTTGGCGGACTGCAAGGCGACTCCTTTGGAGGCGTAATGCTCATCCTCATGTGGACGGTCGTTGGGGTATTGGGCTCTTATGGTGTAGCATGGTTTGGAATTCGCATGAATACCCTCGCCAACAGCCGCATGGCCTTTGCCTCCCTCGAGCGCAAACCACTTAAGCTCCTCAACATTCCGTTGGATGCAGGTATGAGCATTGGTGTGGTGCTCATTTCGGTGGAGCTCATTATGATGCTTACCATATTGATATTTGTTCCTCGTGAGTATGCCGGTGCCAGCTTTATTGGCTTCGCCATAGGTGAATCGCTTGGAGCCAGTGCCCTTCGTATTGCAGGGGGTATCTTCACCAAGATTGCCGACATTGGCTCCGACCTGATGAAAATTGCCTTCAACATTAAGGAGGACGATCCTCGTAACCCCGGCGTTATTGCCGACTGTACCGGTGACAATGCTGGTGACAGCGTTGGACCAACCGCCGATGGTTTTGAAACCTATGGTGTTACAGGTGTTGCCCTCATCTCCTTCATCGTTCTTTCGGTTACCAGCATTCAGTATCAAACGGAGCTGCTCACCTGGATCTTCGCCATGCGTATCCTCATGATTGGCACTTCCATCTTTTCGTTCTGGATTAACCGATACATCAGCAACCTCCGTTACAGCACGAAGGACGATATCGACTTTGAGCGACCGCTCACCAACCTTATTTGGATCACCTCCATTATGTCTATCTTAGTTACCTACGCCATCAGCTACATCATGATAGGTCCCGGAACAGTTCTTGGCACCGATGATACAAGCTTGTGGCTCGTGCTCTCCTCCATTATCAGCTGCGGAACACTTGGAGCTGCACTTATTCCAGAGTTCACCAAAATTTTCACCAGTCCAAAGTCGAAGCACGTGAACGAGGTTGTTCAGGCTTCCCGCGAAGGTGGAGCGTCGCTCAACATCCTCTCAGGTTTGGTTGCCGGTAACTTCAGCGCCTTCTGGATGGGCATGGTATTCTTTGTGCTTATGTTCCTAGCCTACTTCTTTAGCCAGTTTGGTCTACACGCCATTATGGGCTACGAAACCATTTTTGCATTTGGATTGGTAGCCTTCGGATTCTTGGGTATGGGACCAGTTACCATTGCAGTTGACAGCTACGGACCAGTTACCGATAATGCTCAATCGGTATATGAACTTTCGCTCATTGAGGGAAGACCAAATGTAGCAGCCGAGATTGAGAAGGATTTTGGGTTTAAGCCCGATTTTGAAAAGGCAAAGCACTACCTCGAGGCCAACGATGGTGCCGGAAACACCTTTAAGGCAACCGCTAAGCCTGTTCTTATTGGAACGGCAGTTGTAGGTGCCACCACCATGATATTCTCGCTAATTCTGGTGATCAAAAACACCCTTGGTATTCAGCCAGAGATGGTACTTAACCTGCTTAACCCGTGGTCGATCCTTGGATTTATTGCTGGTGGTTCCGTTATTTACTGGTTTACCGGTGCATCAATCCAAGCCGTTTCTACCGGAGCTTACCGTGCCGTAGAGTATATTAAACTGCACATCAACCTCGATCCCGGAGCCAGTGCATCGGCCAGCACCGAAAACTCCAAGGAGGTGGTGAAGATTTGCACCCAGTATGCACAAAAGGGGATGATCAACATCTTTATTGCCATATTCTCGTTTGCCATTGCCTTCTCGTTTATGTCGGCTCCTTCCGGAACGGGCGATCCTGTTAAGGCTGCATCCGTTTCGCTGTTCATCAGCTACCTCATCTCCATTGCCGTATTTGGTTTGTTTCAGGCCATCTTTATGGCCAACGCAGGTGGTGCTTGGGATAACGCCAAGAAGGTAGTTGAGGTAGACCTTCAGGAGAAGGGAACTCCGCTCCATGAAGCAACCGTTGTAGGCGATACCGTGGGTGACCCATTTAAGGACACCTCCTCCGTTTCGCTCAACCCGATTATTAAATTTACCACGCTGTTTGGTTTGCTTGCCATGGAGATTGCCATTTCGGAGCGCTTCCGCGACATTGCTCCCTACGTAGGCGTTGTATTCCTAATTATTGCGCTGGTATTTGTATGGCGTTCGTTCTACAGCATGCGAATTCCGAAAAAGTAAGATAGTTATAGCACAACCTTCAGGAGGGACGTCCAATCGACGTCCCTCCTTTTTGTCTGGTAAAATGACCAACTCAGGGTGACAAAGAGTGACAGGTTAAAGAATGACAAGTTACAGATCGCTAAAACGGAACGAGGTGGAGAACTACCAGCCCCAACGTGGCTTAAAACATAGCCCAAGGCTTTAGCCTTGGGGATGGGAACCTACCCAAGAACGGCGGTGCACACAACAATGCTATTCAATGAACCGGAAGTTGCATGCACCGCAATAACCGGAAGGATTTTAAAAAAAGAATATGAGGAAGTTAAAAGAAGGTAGAGGAAGGTAGAGGAAGTCGGAGCACAGTGAAGATCTTGCCTATGGCGGATTAGTAGAAGTCAAAGAATTAAACGGAATTTAGAGACGCAAATCTTTGCGTCTCTAATCCATCACAAAATGAATTCAACCCGATGTAGGGGCGAATAATTTTCGCCCATTAACCAACCGCGAAGCGGTTTAATATGAATGGCCATGGGCAGCAGCCCGTGGAATAAAACCGCCCAAGTGCGAGCGGTGCACGCTCAGAAGGTGTTCAATGAACCGCACCTACCATGCTCCGCAATCACCGGAAGGTTTTAAAATACTTAACGCGATTTTAAAAACCAATTCACGCCCATGCAATGTGGAAATTGCCAAATTTTTTCTACCTTAATCACTTCAAATTAAAAAAGGAAATCGATGAGCAAAATTGGCTTGGTTCTTGGCGGTGGCGGCGCACGTGGGTTCGCCCTTCTTGGCGTGGTGAAGGCACTTTACGAGAAGAATATCTTTCCCGACATAATTTCGGGAGTGAGCGCGGGCGCACTGGCAGGTGTTTTTTTGGCTGATGGAAAAACTCCCGACACCATTCATGAGCTGTTTAAGCACACCAAGTTCTTCAGCTTCCCCTCCATTCACTTGCCCATGACCGGCCTGATGAGCATCGACCACATCACCAATACCTTGGAGGAAAATATTACCGTTAAGGATTTAAAGGACCTTCGTATACCTTTTTTCGCAGCCGCATCAAACCTCAATGCAGGGCGCATAGAGTATTTTAACCACGGACCGCTCTCAACCATAATAACCGCATCGGCATCCATACCGGTGGTCTTTGCACCTGTAAAAATCAATGGGAATCTTTACGCCGATGGTGGCGTTTTCGACAACCTGCCGGTAGCTCCGCTACTTGGGAAGTGCGACAAGATTATTGCCGTGCACGTTACCCCCTTTCAGCACCTCGATAAAATTGGCAACCTGGTGCAGATTGCCACCCGCACCTTTCACCTAATGGTAAACGCCAGCACGGAGCGTACCGTAGAAAAGTGTGACGTGCTTATTGAGCCTAGAGAGCTCACAAACTTTGAGATTTGGGACGTAAGTAAGGCCGATGAGATGTTCGCCGTTGGCTATGAATACACAAAACAAATGAAGATATCGCTCTAGCATCAACCCGTTCGGCTGATCATTTCCAACGTATCAATATTAAGAATCTCAATAAAACCTTCAATATCGCTGATAACCCCATCGCTCTTGAGGTCGTTGAGCACGCGTATGGCGCTCATGGTGGACATGCCCGTAAACTCAGCCAAATCCTTACGCGAAAGCGTCATCTTAAACCGCTTCGACTTAAATACATCCTTGGCCAAGTGCAGCAGCGCTGAGGCTATTCGTCCATTCATCTGCCTATTGGTCATATCGTAGAGCAGCCGATAGGTAAACAGCGTGGTCTCATTTATTCGTCGAATGAGCTGGCTTGCAAATTCACCGTTGGTTTGGATAAGATTCCTCACCACGTTTATCTCAATTAGGCAGAGGGTAGAATCCTCCACCGCCGCTACCGAGAAATCGAACGTGCTATTGCCATATACAGACGAAAGCCCAATAACCTCACCGGGTGGGAAAAAATTGATGATAACATCGTTATGACCCGAATCACCCTCCATGTAGAGCTTTACCAACCCTTGCTTCACAAACATCACATGTGAAGCAAACACACCCTGCTTGGCAATTATCTCCTTCTTCTTGAAGGAGATTTCCACCTTGCTTTGATCCACAAGTCCAAGCTCGTCGTTGCCCAGCTTTTTAAAGCACTCCGACTTCGATTGACAAAAGAGGCAGTTAGCAGATTTTGTATCGCTCATGGAAAAATGGTTTTAACGAAGGATGCTAATGTAAAATCTCGCCGCTGAACCATAAAAGTAGACATTTATCTATTAATGAACTGCCGAATGTATATCTAATGTTTGATGCAAAATAGCCTATCAAAAAACTACTTATAAAATTTCGCACCTACCTTGCACGTTAATTCAATTGGGTGATGGAGGTGATTTCGAAGCGTGATATTCAAACCTACGGATACATAACCAAGCAGGAGCAGCTATCCACTACAGCTGCGTATGCCAGCTATGATTCGTTGATTCTATCGGTTACTAAACCATTTCCGGGGCATGAAGGTTCAATGGCTCTCGATTCAAAACCCACCTATATCTACCTCGGCGTTGACCAACCCACTACAGACAACAAGGAGCACATATTCAGAATCACAAAGAGCCTGCGACAAACATACAATGGCGAATTTGACGCTTGCCCAGGAAGGTTAACCCTATACAACAAGTTTCAGCCGGCCATTCGGGTTATGCTCTCGGAGGAGTCGTCGGTTGCCGATATTATTGCGCTCTTCAAACTACATGGAATAACCTTTTCGAAGAATCAGCCAATTGCTCCCTACATCAGCATGGTGAATGTTTACAAGTTCTTTGAGCTAACAAACATTGCCGAAGGCTTGTGGACCAGCAACAAAAATCCCAACTGCAAGTATTTTCAGATTTCAAGTTTCCTAAGCTGGTCCGACTTCGAAAAAGTTGTGATGGAAGTAAAGAAAGCACCCGAGTTTGGCAACTTCGATTTTGCTCAGGCGGCCATGCATAGCCGGTATGGGTTAGACGATTTCATCCGGGTCTACTCCAAAGATGCCACAGTTGAACACCTGCAGGCACTTCGTGCCCATGTTCAAAAAACCATCGATAGGAGTATTATATAGGAGTCAAAGAAGTTAGAGAAGTAAGAGAATTAAAAGAATACAACTGAATGTAGAGACGCAAGATTTTGCGTTTCTTTGAATTAACAAAGAAAATTACTGATCCTATAAACCTTTCAACCGAAACCGTTAAATCCCTTTTTAAACCGCGAAGCGGTTGAATACGAATAGCCATGGGCGATAGCCCATGGAACAGAAGATATCCAAGCGCGAGCGGTGCACGCTAAAATGGTATTAAAATCTACCTAGTTGCCATGCACCGTAACCACCGAAAGGCATAAAAATTCTTTACCATTCTCAAATCGCACCATTTCCAAATTAATTCATGCACCGTTATCATCTCACGGTTGTAATATCCTCCATTACCCACAAATTTCCGAATTTTAAAATTGTTTCATGCACCGTAATAACCGAACGAAATTCAGCTGATAACTCATTTATAAATTGCCAAATTATCTCCCTCCTATCCGGCCCAATTCTCCCGGTCAAGACTTCTATACTGGATTGCTTCGGCCACGTGGGCGGCTTCAATTGACTCACAACCCTCAAGATCGGCAATGGTACGCGATACCTTGAGAATACGATCGTAGGCACGTGCCGAGAGACCAAGCCTTACCATTGCATTCTTCAGTAGGGCTGCTCCTGCCTCATCGGGAGAGCAATACTTCCGCAGCAGCTTTGAGGATAGAAGAGCATTGCAGTGAATTCCCTTATGTGTGGCATAGCGCTGCTCCTGCACCTTACGCGCCTTAACCACCCGCTCTCGAATCTGCGTGCTCGACTCTGAAAGCCTTCCTTCGTAGAGCTTCTCAAAAGGAACCGGCACCACCTCAATGTGGATATCGATTCGGTCGAGAAGCGGTCCCGATATTTTATTCAAATACTTCTGCACCACGCCCGGTGAGCAAACGCACTCCCTGTCTGGATGGTTGTAGTAGCCGCAGGGACAAGGATTCATGGAGGCCACCAGCATAAAGTTGGCAGGATACTCCACGGTAAACTTAGCGCGAGAAATGGTAATCATTCTATCCTCCAGCGGCTGACGCATCACCTCCAACACTGTGCGTTTAAACTCCGGCAGCTCATCGAGAAAAAGAACACCGTTGTGGGCCAACGAAATTTCACCCGGTTGAGGAAAAGTACC
>DATKTT010000312.1:0-3679 GCA_035530955.1 Williamwhitmania sp.
TTTGGCCATTAGCCTGCACACCCCATTCGACGAGGAGCGTCGTAAGCTAATGCCCATTCAAAACGTTTACCCCATCCAGGAGGTGATTGCCCAGCTGAAAAAGTTCAACATGGGAAAACAACGACGAATTTCCTTCGAATATATCATGTTTAAAGGTCTGAACGACACGGCTGCTCACGTCAAGGAACTCGCGCGACTGCTCAACGGTATCCGCTGCCGCATCAACCTTATTCGCTTTCATCCAATTCCCAACACACCGCTCGAAGGTTCCTCGGACACAACTCTTATGTGGTTTCAGGAACAGCTAAATAAAAAGGACATAACCACCACCATCCGAGCTTCGCGCGGGCAGGACATCTACGCCGCCTGCGGCCTACTCTCCACCAAGGCGATGGTGAAGGGAAAAGAGGAAGAAGTGTAGGTATAGATTATTAGGCTATTAGGTTGTTAGGAATTTAGGATAATAAACAGGAATTAGTAAAGCATATTTGGTGTTAAAACATAAGAGTGGCGTGTTTCGTTAAAAAGCCTAACTTAGCTTTTATTGACTAACACAGATTGAGTTTCAATTGCATTATTTAAATACTAAATATATGAGAGATCATAATCAACTCAGAGCTTTCCAACTTGCTGATGAGGTTGTTCTCTTAACATATAAGATCACAAAATCGTTCCCCAAGGAGGAACTGTTTGGAATCAGCTCACAGATGAGGCGGGCAGCGGTTTCGATTGCCTCAAATATTGTGGAAGGGTGTGGAAGAAATAGCAAACTTGAATATATCCAATTTTTGGAAATTGCGTACGGATCACACCGAGAACTACACTACCAATTCACAGTGCCATCGCGCCTCGGTTACGTTGATGAGCAAATACATAATGAATATGAAGAAAAAATTATAGAATCTGAAAAAGTTTTAGGTTCATTAATTCGTTCCATAAAACAAAAGTGAAAAGTATCAACCAACAGTTTCTAAATCCCTAAAATCCTAATATCCTAAACCCCTTAAATCATGAAATATTTCGCTATGATTCTTGCTGCACTACTCACCGGAGTTGCCACCTACGGCCAGCAAGCCGAAAAGAATACCGATTTTGCATTTAGGCTATACAGTCACATGAAGAGCATGCCGGGTAACATCATAATCAGCCCCAACAGTATTTCGGAGGCAATGGCTATGGTTTACCCTGGAGCCAACGGTACAACTAAGGATCAAATTGCCACAACCATGGGCTTTGATGCCAACCTTAAAACTCACCTTAAAAACTTTAAAAATATCAACAAGGAATTAACAGACCTTAGCAGCATTGAACTATACAGAGCCAATAGCATTTGGTTAGAGAATACGTATAGCCCCAAAAAGTGCTTTCTAAAAAACGATCAGAAAACATTTGGCGCATCGGTTTACAAAACCGACTTCATGAATAGCGCCAACCAATCTAGGTTGGAGATAAACAAGTGGGTAGAGGACAAAACAAAAACCCGTATTAAAGATCTGCTCCCCGAAGGTAGCATCGATGGCTCCACGCGAATGGTGTTGGTCAACTCCATTTACTTCTACGGCGAATGGGAAAAGTCTTTCGACCCCAAGATGACCGTTAGCGAACCTTTTAATTCTCCCAATAAGGAGATCACCACCAAATTTCTACACGCCAAAGAAGATTATCTATACAGCAAAACGGATGACTACAGCATGGTGGAACTGCCATTTAAAGGCAACGACGTGGTGCTGCTAGCACTGCTTCCTAACGAAAATGAAGGAATGAATGGACTTGAAGCCAAGCTATCACCAGAATTTTTGCAACAAGCAACAGCAGGATTGCATAGCATCAAGATAGACCTCAAGCTACCCAAAATAAAGTTGGAAACTGAGAGCGTAAGGATCGACCAGCAGCTGGCGGACATGGGAATGCCCCTAGCCTTCTCGAGCCAAGCCAATTTTAGCGGCATCTCGAAGAACAACGACTTGAGAATTGACAAGGTTTTCCACAAGGCATTCCTCGAATTTTCGGAAAAGGGAGCCGAGGCTGCAGCAGCAACCGCTGTGGTGATGGTTCGCACGGCCGTAAACCCATCCAAGGAGATTCGGTTCTGGGCCAATCGTCCATTTATTTTCTTTATTTGGGACAAGAAGCACAACATTATTCTTTTCATGGGTCGAATTGAAACCCCCAATGCTTAAGCCGAACAAAAAGACATACCTAGAGCAACTTATAGAGCAGGGCGAGGGCATAACGCTTGACTTTAAGCACTCCATAAGCGACTCAAAGAAGATAGCCCGCTCCATTTCCGCCTTTGCCAACACTAATGGAGGAACACTCCTTATTGGCGTTAAGGATAATGGAGTAATTGCAGGGGTTAACTCCGATGAGGAGTACTATATGGTGGAAGGAGCGGCACAGCTCTACTGTAAGCCGGAAGTGCCTTTTGAGGTAAAGAGATGGACAGTTTTAGGCAAAACAGTGCTGGAAGTAACTGTTACCGCCAGCTCTCAAAAGCCACATCTAGCACCGGACAAAAACGGATTCTACCGGGCCTTTGTTCGCATTGCCGATGAAAACTTTGTGGCAAGCCCCATTCAATATAAAATTTGGCAAGCCGAAAAGAAGCGCGAAGCCATTACCCTATCCCTCACTGGCAAAGAGCAACTGCTGATGGAGATGCTGCACAATAATGGTAGCGTTTCGGTGAAAGGTTTTGCCAAGGCCGCCTTCATCTCCAACAGCGAAGCCGAAGATTTCCTGGTTAAGATGGTAGTACTTCGGTTAGCCAAGCTAGAATCGGCCACCGATGAGTCGGCCAACTTTATTCCACGCGAAAGAGTCTAGGACTTTTAACCACAGACCAAGAAAATTGAGTAGTTAGAAAAATACAATGTCCGAAAAACATAAACAGTAAGCTACCTAATGACAATTTTCCACTAAATTGCAGCCCGAAATTCCGCAACAAAAAGCTAATCCAACAACGCCCTTCAAGGCAAAAAAATTACTCTAAATCCACACCCATGTTTAATAAGATGATTGCAGCCATGCTGCCCTACTTCCCTAAAAAGATCATTTGGATATTTTCGAAACGCTACATTGCCGGTGAAACTATTGAAGATGCCATTCGGGCATC
The DNA here is from genome assembly GCA_035530955.1 of Williamwhitmania sp. Lineage (GTDB taxonomy): Bacteria > Bacteroidota > Bacteroidia > Bacteroidales > Williamwhitmaniaceae > Williamwhitmania. The sequence goes on from DATKTT010000312.1 coordinate 3,116, forward strand.
GAAGGAGCTGAACACCCAAGGAATAAAGGTTACGCTCGACATTCTTGGCGAGTTCATCAAGAACCTTAACGAGGCCGAAAAGAATAAGATTGAGTACCTCGAACTTATCGACAGAATTCAGAAGGAAAACATCGACGGAAACTACTCGGTAAAGCCCACCATGTTTGGCCTACTAATCGACAAGGAAGTTTGCTACAAGCACATCCGTGAAATAGTGGCCAAGGCTGCGTCCTACAACAACTTCATCAGGGTTGACATGGAAGATTCACCCTGCACCGACATGGAGATTGAGCTCTACCGGAAGCTTAAGGCTGAGTTTCCTAAGAATGTTGGATTGGTGGTTCAGGCATACATGAAACGTACGCTGCAGGATGTAACAAACCTGATGGACATCCACACCACCGAAACTCCACTCAACTACCGCCTTTGCAAAGGAATTTACGTGGAGCCTGCCGCCATTGCTTACAAGAAGTATGAGGAGATTAATGTACACTACCTCGAAGATTTGGAGTTCATGCTGAAGAATGGCGTTTACCCCGGCATTGCCACCCACGACAAGCCGCT
>DATKTT010000313.1:0-7325 GCA_035530955.1 Williamwhitmania sp.
GAATCATTCTTTACGTTTCTCCATCCCGACGACCTCACTTACACCATTACCGAATTCACAGAAGTGCTACAGACCAATTCGCCCAAATCGGTAAGCGTGAGGTTTCGATCTGCCGAAGGCAACTACGTTTGGATTGAATCACACGGCAATGCGATTATTAATAAGGATGGTAAGGTAACTGGAATGGTTGTAAGTTCCCGCGACATCACTGAACAAAATAGACATCACAAGGAGATTGAAGATAGTGAGTTCCGATATAAGACCTTGCTCAATGCCATTCCCGACCTTATGTTTGTCCAAACCAACGAGGGCGTTTACCTCGACTACCACTGTAGCGACGAATCAATGCTCATGACTTCTCCGGAATCATTTATCGGGAAAAAGTATGCGGACGTATTACCAGCTGACATCATTTCGCTTTTTGAGGGGAAGTTTCAGCACGTAAGGGAGAGTAATGGAATCGAGAAATTTGAGTATCAAGCTAAGCTCAAGAATGGCCAACAGGGCATCTTTGAGGCAAGAGTAACCCCCTTTGGGCCAGACAAAATACTCACCATTATTAGAGATATAACCGATCGAAAAAAATCGGAGCAGCTAATTGTTGAAAACGAGAAACTGTTAAAGAAAAAGAACAATGAATACATTGCCATTAATGAAGAGTTGAACCTCAGCTACACCCACATTCAAAGCATTAATCAGGAGTTAACTGTTGCCAAGGAAAAAGCGGAGGAGAGCGATAGGTTGAAGTCGGCATTCCTAGCAAACATGTCGCACGAAATACGTACTCCTATGAATGGTATGTTGGGCTTTGCTGACCTGCTGCGACGACCGAATCTCACCGAAGAAAAACGACGACTTTACATCGACATTATTAACTCCAATGGCAACCAGCTGCTCGCAATCATCAACGACATTATCGACATTTCCAAGATCGAGGCAGGGCAAGTAGTTGCCGAGATGAAACCCACCAACATCACTAAGCTCTACCTGGAAATTCAGCACCAATTTACAACTCTAGCAAAGGCTAGAGGCTTAGAATTTACAGCTCACTACCCTGATATCGGGGAGGTGGTAACCAATACCGATGCCATTAAGCTGCGGCAGATCCTTTTTAACCTCCTCAACAACGCGCTAAAGTTTACACCAACAGGAAGGGTAGAAACCGGGTTCTCTGCCATTGACGGCAACTTGCTTTTTTATGTAATGGACACGGGGATAGGAATTAGTGAGGAACTTCACGCTACCGTTTTTGAACGATTCCGTCAGGTTGAAAACTCCATAAGCATGCAGCAAGGGGGTACAGGTTTAGGATTAAGCATTTCAAAATCATTGGTTGAGTTGCTAGGCGGAACCATCTGGCTGGAGTCGGAACCTAGCAAAGGTTCCACCTTTTTCTTCACCATTCCTTATGTCGCAATAGAGGAAGAAAGAACAAACCAAAATGATTTTCAGATGTCCAAGCAATCATCGTGGCTTGGGAAAAATATCCTTATTGCTGAAGACGACGAAACCAACTATGGATACCTTAGCACCATTATTACTGAAGCAGGCATGCAGCCAATATGGGCCACCAATGGACGCGATGCAATTAAGCTTTGCGAAGAAAATCAAAACATCGACCTTGCGCTAATCGACGTCAGGATGCCGATAATGGATGGCTACGAAACTACGAGGCAGATAAAGGAGCTACGCGCCTCTCTCCCAGTTGTGGTTCATACTGCCTTTGTCTCCACCGATGGAAAAGCGCGTGCATACGAGGCCGGGTGTGATGCGTTTTTAGCGAAGCCTGTTTCACGGAAAGATCTCATTGGCCTTTTTGATCGATTTTTCAGCTAATGTTTACTAAGAAGTAAGGCTCTGAATAATTTCGACCAAAAAAAGTAATAATTTGGTTGCTACAAACCATTAGCATAGCGCCATGAAAAACTTCTATTTATGCCTCTTTGTTAGCGCGTTTTTGCTTGTTGGCTGCGCTCCAAAACCAATTGTTCGGGTAAATCCATCCACCACTCAAGGAGTTTGGTTGTGGGGCCAGCACTTTGTGTTCGATACAACCTCCAGCATCCATGTTTACATTGCCTTCGATAGGGAATTTAGCGATAATGAGCTTGCCTTTTCGGTGGAGTATGTTAACGAAAGCAACGAGCCATTTCTTGTTGACCCAGCCCAAATTCAAGTTGTTGCTTCTCCTATAAATCAAGCAAAGCACGAGGCAAGAACTTACTATGCTGTGGACCCAGAGCAACAGCTGCTAGAAACCGATATGGCCATATCGCGAAGCCAAGCCCAAAGCAAAAATTCTGCAATTATTGCCGCCCTAGTGCTAGGGACTGGATTTGTTCAAACAGTTTCAGACGTCAACAACAACGCCTCCTTCGAAAAGCAAGTTTTGCATCAGAATATGGCTGTTGCCGGAGCAGACCTTGCTCAGGCAGCCAGCATTACCGCCGACTTCAACGTGGCAAAACTGGCAAATGATCGTCAGGAATGGGAAACGCAAACTTTGCGAAAAACCACTCTTCCTCCAGGTATGTCCATACAGGGAAGAATATTGATTCCTAAAGATCTTTACATGCTGAACTACCAAATAACCATTCCACTGCTGGAGAAGAAGGCAACATTTATTTTTGAACAAAAAATTTATAAACCCAACGTTGATTCAGCAACATCCCATCAAACAGAATGATTTATTTGTTCTCAATAGTTCCACAATCCCAGAGATAGAAGGTTTTTCCATTCCCCATGCTGCGCTTGGTAGCCAGCGAATCCATCAAAGTACAAGAGGAAAATTTGTTACCAAAATCGGTTGCAGGATTGGAGGTGTAACGCGAGGTGGTAACAAAGAAGGCACGCATGCCTGTTAATCTACTGATGGGCATCCACTGGTTGTAGCCATTGGCTAGCCTACTGTCGAGTGCGGTAACCAATCCCCTTCCACCCAATGCCCACTCCAGCTCACCACTCAGGAACCAGCGATGGGTAATTAAAACGGTGGAGTCGTTTACCAATCCTTTCTGCTCAAGGTAATTGGCTAGCTTATCCCAACCTTGACCGTCGAGTGTCAGATCGTTTTTAGGTGAGAGCTTGAGAAATCCCGTTTGGCTCTGAAATGCCAGCATCAATCCAAGCGCAAAGGTTAAGCCGCCAGTAATTGCTATAAACCGAATAGCCTTGCGTGCTGGCCACTGAACCATTAAGCCCGACAGCAAAAGTAGTCCTGTGAGATAACCAGGCAGAGGCCAGTGCGGTAAAACAGTCTGGAAAAATCCAACAATTGAAAAAATGGCAATAGGCATTAACGCAAACCAAGCTAACCAGCGAGTTTCGGATCGATTCTTTCGAAGGAAGAATATAATTGTAGTAAGAAAGGTTATCATTACCCAAGGATAGAGGTAGACCATCTGACCACCCAACCCTTGTAAAAACAGAACAAAAGAAAATCGTCCACCTGGAGCTCCCTTCCCAAACTGGTAAAGGAGGGAGACCCAATGATGGGTATAGTTCCAATAAAGATCGGGTGAGTACACCACTAAGCTAATCAATACCGCTAAGTAAAGTTTGGGCTCGCGAAGCAACTTTCGCCATTCCGGAAATAGAAGGATGCAGCAACCAAAGGAAAACCACATCAGAATGCCATGGTATTTGGAGAGCATTGCCAAGCCAGCAGCAACACCCCACCAAAGTATCCATCGCAACTCCTTGGATTCACGGTAACGAATAAGGCAATAAACACCTACCATCCAAAAAAAGGCAAGCGCGTTATCGGGAATAACAAAGGCACCAACCCCAAATGAAAAAAGGGGAATTACCTGCATCAATATAACGGCCCATCGGGCAGCTTCCCTACCCCACAACCGGTAGACAGCCAAAAAGGTAATCCAACATGTTGCAATAAAAAGCAATATTGCACCCATCCGGAGAGAAAGGGGCGAAAAACTTCCTGTGAGCCAATGTCCAAGTCCTGCAGTGAGAGCAACCATGGGCGGATGATCAAAATAACCAAGCGCAGGATGCAGGGAGTAGACGCCATAGTATGCTTCGTCGAAGCCGGGGAAGACAAATATCGAGCACACTATCCTAAAGGCTGTCCCAAGCAGCACGGTAAGCCAGAAAACCCGATCAAGACCGGGTTTTAGCGGAACCAACTTTTTACGCATCATTGTTTTCAAGCGCTATCGCAATATTGGAGTAGTGACTTTGGAGATAACTCTGGAGCGCAGCATGGAAAAAAACACAAGCAGCACACCAAGCAGCGACATCCCTCCCGTAAAGATAAAAAATCCGAAGGAATCGTGTCGCATATGGAAGAAAGTTACATAGATTCCGAAAAAGAAGATAATACCTAGAATGGCAAATCGAACGGTGAACCGCTCAAACCAATCCCAGTTAATTTTGAAAAGATCTACCAACATTGTGCCTAGCACCACGGAAAGTATTCCCACCAATGCACCTACTGCCACATCGAATGGAAAGTGAGCACCCACATAAACGCGCGCCAAGGAGCCAGCAATACCAAGTCCTAGCAAGGCGATGCGGTTCACATTTTTGTCAAGCAGCAGCAGGGTGACCATGGCCCAAACCGTTGCGGAATGTCCCGACGGGAAGCTGTGCTGATGAAGAACAGGACCGAGCACCTTTAACGATTCGAAAACAGCTGCAGGGCGTGGCATATCAAAATATCGCTTAAGAGACTGAACGAGCAACATTACTATAATCAGCGACATGAGACCGATGAACCCTTTCCGGGAGTTGCCCAGAAATAACCACAAGCTAAGGGTTACTGCAATCACACCGTCTCCAAGATTCGACATATAGAACATGGTGACATCCAACCACATGGGGAAATTACGGTTAATCAACCAAAAAATTTCATGGTTAAAAAGTTTTGCAACCACGCTAAATGCAGCAAATAAAACAACCAATGCAACAATCACAGGATTTGCAGCAGCAGAGCGAAAGGCTTTTTCTAAAGGGCTTATTGTCAAGGAAGTCATAGAGGAAAATTTGTCACAATACTACTCTTCTAGTAATACCTTATCACAAAGTGTAGATTAATTAATTCTAACCTTTTATAACGATTCGAGGTCAAATCCAACCAAAGGTTAATCTAAGGTTAATGTTTAGCTATAAAGCGTTAAAAATGTAGCTGATGCGTATGTGTATCTCCCTCAGATGTGAAAAATTTTACCTTTGCCAAATCAAAATTATTTAGAAAGGAATAACAATGAACTACCTAGTTTTAGATTTGGAGATGACAGGCACGGAGCCAGGCTGGCACGAAATTATTCAGATTGGTGCTGTGCTTTATAATGAGCACTGGCAAGCACAGGGAACTTTTCTCTCCAACGTTTACCCCGAAAATGAGGAGAGCTACTCCCAGCCTTCCGCGGAGGTACATGGCATCTCGCTAGCCGAACTCGACGATGCCCCCATGCTCAACGAGGTGCTGCCTGACTTTGAAGCCTGGATTCTCAAGATGCTTAAGGTAAACCCAAACCATTCAAATCCAAGTGCAGCTGCATCGGCACTCAGGAGTGTTGCACTCTGTGGGCAAAGCGTTATTTACGACATCAACTTCTTGCGCTTTGCCTACCGTCAGGAGAAGTTGCAATGGCCCTACTCCAACCGAATGATTGACCTCAACAACCTCGCTTTTTTTCTCTTCGAAATTCTAAAAGAAAACGGCGAAGCCGTTCCAAAATCACTCAGTCTAACCGCCATCGCCGACTTTTTCGGCCTTGAACGGAAGGGAATCAACCATAATGCGCTAGAGGATTCAGAGATTACAGGCGAATGCCTAAAGCGCGTAATGGGTTACACCAAAAGGCTCACTCTTGAGTCGGAGTAAAAGCCCACAAGGTCGCACACTAGCTGAGGATGCAATAAAATGGCAATCCAATTCGAATTTTGCTAACTTTGCAGCCTAAACAAGGCATGCTGTAATGGCGAAACGAGTGATATATGCCCTTATTACTGCGCTCATGTTGCTAACATTGGCAACAAGTTGTTCCTCTTCAAGAGCAACGGCTAGGCGAGGCAACACAAGTTCAGATTGCCGTTGCTCCCACATGAAACATCTTAAACAGCAAAACTCCTACCTATATCGCAGGTAAATTCTTTTGTGAAAACTAGAATCATGGCCACGCACTTAGCTTAGCCGCTAGGAAGCAAAATTTTAGAAAAACGATGAGCAAAACAATTCTCTTTCAACTCGACGAAAAGGCAAAAATCGCAGTATTTGGCGGCGGCAGCTGGGCAACAGCCATCGTAAAAATCCTCCTCAACAATGTGGAAAAGGTGGGATGGTATGTTCGGGATCCTGAAGTTGCCGACTCCCTCAGAAATGAAGGTCGTAACACTAAATACCTCAGCTCGGTTAGGTTTGACAAGAGTAAGTTGGTTGTGTCCAGCAACATCAACGAAATTGCTGAAAAGGCCGACGTGCTCATTTTTGCAATTCCCTCTGCCTTTCTCAAGGAGAGCATGCAGGATTTTACTGTCAACCTAAAAGGAAAGTTCATAGTTTCAGCCATCAAGGGAATTATTCCCAACGACAACCTTACGGTGAGCGAATTCTTCAACAGCCACTATCAAATTCCCTACGACTTTTTAGGAATCGTTACTGGACCCTGCCACGCCGAAGAGGTGGCGCTAGAACGGCTTTCCTACCTTACCATTGCCTGCAAAAACAGGGAGAATGCTGCAGCCATTGCTGGTCGTTTCGAATGTTCCTTCATTAAAACTGTTACCAGCACCGATATATACGGAACCGAATACTCTGCAGTGCTTAAAAACATATTCGCCATTGCGGCCGGCATATGCCACGGCATTGGCTACGGCGATAATTTCCAGGCGGTGCTCATATCTAATGCACAGAAGGAGATTAAGCGCTTTTTGGACAACACCTACCCCTCTAAGCGAAACGTCGACTCCTCGGGATACCTTGGCGACCTGCTGGTTACAGCCTACTCACACTTTAGCCGTAACCGCACATTTGGCATGATGATTGGCCGCGGCTACTCCGTTAAATCGGCCCAGCTCGAAATGAGCATGGTAGCCGAAGGTTACTACTCCACGGTCTGTATCAAGGAGATCAACAAGAAGTTTAACGTAAAAATGCCTATTACCGATGCCGTATACAACATACTCTACGAGGGTATTGCTCCGGCCATCGAAATTAAGCTGCTATCTGAAAAACTGAAGTAAGGTTTACGCTGTTTAATCTTTAAAAACATTTCGATATGAATCACCTTAAGTTGAATCTCGAAGGAGTTTACCCCTTCGTGTCCAAAGACAAGATTTACGCCTTAAAGGCAAAGGTTGAA
>DATKTT010000314.1:0-2652 GCA_035530955.1 Williamwhitmania sp.
GTATTCCTAGCTTCCGGTCGCCGCGCTCCCGCGCGGCTTGCGCTTTCTCTTCCTGCTTGTTGTTGTGCTATTCCTTTCGTCTTGCTTCTTCTTTAGCTTCTCCCCCTTGGGGGATCCACTCGCTACAGCCGGTCAAAGATCGTGTGATAAATATGCGTTCCGTTAGCCATTGCCAACGTGCTGCTTTTTGCCTAATTCCTGCCCTTGGTTACCCAATGGCGGGCTGCAAAGATAATACTTTTTTTTGAATTCACCAAACTCCTCCGCTCCTGCCTTTCCCCTCTGTCATGTTGGTGCTTCCTGTTCAAAGCGGGTGCAAAAGTATCATTTAAACCTATACACTCCAAATGTTCCTCCAACTAATTTTCTGATAATATTATAACTTAATATCTATTTGGCTGGATATCAAAATTATGTTGGAAATAAAAATTAAAATAAAAGTTCAAAGAAGTCAAAAAACGGGGAGAAATGGCACTACCATTTCTCCCCGACATTGAAAATCAAGCGAAAAAATCTAGCTATTTTGTAGGTATGCTCTTTAACGTTTCAACTAGAAAGTTCCAAAACTTGGCTACGGAAGGAACATTAACCTTCTCGTCGGGAGAGTGTGGGAATCGAATTGTCGGACCAAATGAGATCATATCCCAATTTGGGTAAACACCGCCCAGCAACCCGCACTCCAGACCAGCATGTATAGCCTTAACCTCTGGAACCTTGGAGTAAAGTTTATTGTAAACCTTACCCATGTGGTTGAGAATTAACGAATTCATATCTGGCTTCCAACCTGGATATCCTCCGTCGAAAGAGACCTCGGCACCAGCCAGTTCAAAAACGCTTGCAATCATTTCGGTAAGGTCATCTTTTGCAGAATCCACCGAACTCCGAAGTAAGCACTGAACTATTAGCTTGCCCTCTGAAGATAATACTCGAGCAAGATTTGTGCTAGTTTCAACAAGGCCTGGCATGGCGTCGCTCATACGGATTACCCCGTTAGGGCAACCATAAATTGCGTTAATTATTCTATTCGCTACCGAATGCTCGATTACGGTCTTAGGCATTTCTGCTTTTTGTACTGTAAAGGAGAGATCTGGCTCAACCAATGAAAGTTCCTTTTGATAAACTCCCTTCATTTTAACAACACAAGCCTCAAACTTATCAGCCTGAGCCGCAGGAACGGTAACCACGGCAAACGATTCTCGTGGAATGGCATTACGAAGGCTACCGCCATCAACTGAAGCAATTCTAAGACCATGCTCCTTGGTTGCATGACGGAAGAAACGGAACATTAACTTATTCGAATTTCCCCTACCAAGAATGATTTCTAAACCAGAGTGACCACCCTTTAACCCCTTAACCGTTAGCTTATAGGCAACGTGTCCAGATGGAACTGCCTCATCCTTAAATTTAAAGGTAAAGTTTCCATTTACGCCACCTGCACAACCTACATAAAGTTCCCCTTCATCTTCTGAATCGAGATTTAAAAGGATATCGCCCTTTAAGAAGCCGGGCTTAAGACCAAATGCACCGGTCATTCCAGTCTCCTCATCACTTGTAAATAAAGCTTCAATGGGTCCATGAGGAATATCTTTGGATTCGAGTATTGCCATTATGGCTGCAACTCCCATACCATTATCGGCGCCAAGAGTGGTGCCACGAGCCTTAACCCAATCCCCGTCAACATATGCATCAATGGGGTCTTTTTCAAAGTCGTGCTTGGTATCGCTATTTTTCTGTGGAACCATGTCGAGGTGGCCTTGCAGAACAACGCCCTGGCATTTTTCCATTCCTGCTGTAGCCGGTTTGCGAACAATTACATTCCCAACCTCATCAACGATAGTTTCCAACCCTAGGTCGCGACCAAACTTGGACATAAACGCTTCTATCTTTTCTTCGCTCTTCGAAGGACGTGGAATTTGTGTTAGGGCATAGAAATTTTTCCAAACCCGCTCTGGTTGAAGTGAAAGTATTTCTTTAGACATAATAATTGGTATTTGAATTTGCCTAAAGGTAGAAAATCATTTTTAAACAGAGGTTCGAAGGAAGTGTTAAATAACCTTATATTTGCATGTCTTATAAATTCAGACGAAACATTAAACTCAGCTAAAACGTTTTGACAGAATAACTTTTCAAGCCTTTCAACATGATAAAAAAAATCTTTCTACTTGGATTCATCGTTGCAACTATTGGGACGTCAAAAATATGGGGTCAAGAGCCATCGCTGATAAAGTGGCACACCATACAAGATGCCCTTGAGCTAAACAAAACTGCACCCAAGAAAATCTTCATCGATGTTTATACAGATTGGTGCCACTACTGCAAAATGATGGATCAAAACACCTTTACAGATTCGGCCGTGGCGAACTATATCAACAAGCATTTTTATGCTGTTAAGTTTAATGCCGAAGGCAAGGATCCTGTTGTTTTTGAAGGGAAGACATTCGAAAACAAGAACACAGGAAGCCGTTCACCACATGAATTTGCTATTGCGTTGCTACAGGGACAACTATCCTACCCCTCATCGGCATATCTCAACGAGCAGGACCAGCTTCTTACTGCCGTACCGGGTTACCGGACACCGGAACAAATTGCACCAATTCTTATTTACTTTGGTGAGGATTACTATAAAAAGGAGAACTTTCAAGATTTCATGAA
>DATKTT010000315.1:0-6433 GCA_035530955.1 Williamwhitmania sp.
TTGTAGTTATAATGGTTTCCCTGAAAAACTTAGACTTATTCGATATCTTATATCTTCGGCAAAAGGTATTAATCGCCTGCATCTCCGGCTCGTTGAACAGGAGCGACTTTTTAAAAGTTCGCTTTAAATGTTGCTCTCGCAGTGCGAGCATCTTAATTGCTCTGATTTTCCCCTTTTTTGAGGCCATAAAGTTTGGTTAACCTACATCGAGCAAAGGAATCAATTTTAGCTGTCAATCCTATCGTTGGGTGAGAAGAAGAAGTTAACAATTTTCAAAAAGTTTTAAACAATTTGATCATGGACGCTTAAGCGTTGAACCACTTTTTTACCAAAGGAATGGTTTCCAAAATTTTTTTTTCGCTTTTTTTTGAATAATTGCATAACTTTGCCAGCGAATGCGTTAAATGGAGCAAAACCAATAAATTTTTTGGGATGGATTTTCGTAGCGAGTATCCAATTGAAGGATCCTATGAGGGTAAGAGTTTTCTGATTGCGGAGGATGAGGAAATTAACTACCTCTTTCTGGAAGAACTATTGAAGACCACTGGGGCCACCCTTTACTGGGCTGCCAATGGTGTGGAGGCGCTGCAGCACCTCGAAGATCATCCTGAAATCGAGCTCATCCTTATGGATATCAAGATGCCCGTTATGAATGGCTATGAGGCTACTCAGATTATTAGGAAGAAGGAATTAAAGGTTAAGATAATTGCCACAACTGCATATGCATTTGTAGAGGATAGGGAAAAGGTACTTAATGCAGGTTGCGATGGCTATATTTCTAAACCGATCAATATCCAGCTGCTTATGTCGGAAATACATAAGTTGCTGCGCTAATATTATTTGTAATTCGGCAGATAAAATTCTTTAGAAGAAATAGGACGGTTGTCTATATTGCTTTTTCTTTGTAGAAAAATTGAGTAGCATGACCCATAAAAAAAGTCAGATTTTTTTCACAGCCATAATCACCATTTCAGTCCTATCGCTCCAAGCCAAAGAGATAACGCTAAATTCTGATCAATCATTCGTTGGTAACCAGCATGCAAGTGTCCAGCCTGGTGATTCTTCATCGACCGTTATAGCCGACTATTTCAACCATTGCAATCCTTCACTCTCCATTCGCTGCTCTAAAGATGGAATTGCAATTCCCGATTCACTTTATATTATTTGCAATAGCCCAGAGATGGGTGAATTTGTTTATCCTTTCAGGGGCCGAATGCTATCACCCTATGGCAATAAACGTAGGCATCATCTGCATTCAGGTGTCGATATTAAGCTACAGGCCGGCGATACGGTACGATGTGCGTTCAACGGGATAGTTAGGATGGCAAGGCGCTTTCATGGGTATGGCCTAATGGTGGTTGTTCAGCATCCCAACGGTCTTGAGACTTTGTATGCACATCTCTCTAAGTTTTTGGTAAAGCCGGGCGAGGAGGTGCCGGCTGGTGCTCCCCTGGCACTTGGGGGGCGGACTGGGAGAGCTACAACAACACATCTTCACTTTGAAACCCGCTTTATGGGTGACCATTTTGACCCGGCAGACCTCCTCAACTGCCAAACTTTCACCCTTAGGTCTGATACTCTCGTGGCCTACTATCGGAATGGTGATATTTCTGTTTTTCCAAAGGGCAGAGGCGATCTGTTAGTGGCAAACATGCCAACACCCGAAGGTGCAAAGGCAGTTGTTGTGCATAAAGCAAAAGGCCACTACGTTGTAAAAAAAGGAGATACCCTCTATTCCATTGCCCGAAGAAATAGCATGGCACTGGCTGATTTGTGCAAGATGAACAGGGTTAAGCCCGGCGACGTTCTATCCATTGGAACACGGTTAAAGGTTAAATAGCCAGAATAATATAAAGCGTTTTTGAAAGAATGGTCTAATGAGTTACTACGATTTCAGATGGCAGGTATTTATGGCAGTTGCTCAGCAGTTAAGCTTTACTAGGGCTGCAGAGCAACTCTATGTTACTCAGCCAGCCGTTTCTAAGCATATACGAGAGCTGGAGCTGCTGATGGGGGTTTCACTCTTTCATCGCAAGGCAAACCGAGTTGAGCTAACGCAGGCGGGTGAGCTAGTTAAGAGCCGGTTGATGCAGGTATTCAAAATATATGGGGAGATGGAGTATGAGCTAGGCTTGCTGAAAAACACCATTTCGGGTGAGCTGAGAATTGCCGCCAGCTCTACCATAGCACAGTATGTATTGCCCGAATACCTTTCCCGTTTTTACGAACAGTATCCCCACCTCAGAGTTTCCATTGTTTCCGGTAACTCTCGGGAGGTGGAGGAGTTGCTGGAGTTGAATCGTGCCGATATTGGCATGGTGGAGGGCTCCTCGAGCCGAAGTGGGCTGGTTTACCTGCCATTTTTGAACGATGAGCTCATTGCTGTGGCATCTCCATCTTATGCCGCTACATTACCACAAAGCCTTTCTGTTGGTGATTTACTAAGCATTCCGTTGGTGGTTCGCGAAGCTGGTTCTGGAACACTTGAGGTAATAGATAGGGTGCTGCAGGAACATGCAGTAAGGGTTGACCAGCTGAATGTAGTGCTGCAGCTTGGCACCACCGAGGGAATAAAACAATTTTTGGAGCATGCGTCATGCATTGGTATTGTTTCGAAAAAGTCGGTTGAAAAGGAGCTGCAGCGGGGTACATTATTTGCCGTTCCCTTGAAGGATATTACGTTTAAGCGTGAATTTCGCATTGTATTGCATAGCAACCAGCCTGCTGGCAGCACCGCCCTCTTTTTAAAGGACCTACTGCCAACCTATAACCTTTAGCTATATGTTATAATTATTTTGAATTGGGATAGCTCATATTATTAGGGTTTCTTTGTCATCAAAAAAACGAGCCTTAATGACTATTAATTATATCCAGTTACGTAGCGCATTAGTTGTTGCATTGCTAATAATTATGCTTTTTGTTAGCTTCGCTGGCTTTGTTGGTGGACTATTAGCCCTTTTACTGGGTGTTGTTGCCTCCTTCACACTGGGAAATTCTAACCCCGAATTCTATTCAAATGTTTCGAAGTATTTGCCGCAAGTTTCCGTAGTTGGAATGGGCTTTGGCATGAACTTAAAGGCTGCTGTTGCGGCAGGAATTCACGACTTCTGGATAACGCTTGCATTTATAAGCTTTACGCTTGTCGTTGGCAACATCATGGGACGATTGTTAAACCTTTGTGGCTTGTCGTTTGGCTTTGGTTGCTGGTGGCCACTCTGGCCTTTATTACTGTAGTTTTTTGATTTATAATTAATGGAGTATTAATAACTTAAACAGGTATAACATGAGCTGGATTACATTGATTTTGGGCTTTGCCTTTGGGGCACTGCTACAGGTGGCGAGGCTTAATCGCTTTAACACCATAAGTGGACTCGCCATGCGCGAGAACTATACCGTGGCAAAGGCTATTGCTGTTTCCATTGGTGTTGGAATTATTGTTATTGCGTTAGAAGTTGGATTGGGAATGGCCACCTTCCACGTTAAACCGTTTTTGGTAGTTGGAATAGTGGTTGGAGGATTGCTCTTTGGCTCAGGGATGGCCATATTGGGTTATTGTCCAGGTACCCTTCCAGTGTCGCTGGGAGAGGGCTCGCTCGATGCATTGTTTGGCATTGTTGGTGGCATAGTAGGCGGTGTGGTTTTTACAATTGTTCAGCCGTCGGCTGCTTATCTACTTGGGCCTAATCTTGGCAGCATGTCGTTTCTATCTATGGCTGGTATTGGGAGTTTTGGCTACTATACCATTGCCATAGTTGTTGGTGCCGTCTTTATTATTATTGCTTTTCTTCTGCAGGGAAAGGTGCGTACGGTGGATTACAAATGGCTAATTGCAGGCAGTGGGCTTGCCATTTTGAATGCCATTGTTTTTCTTCCTTCGGTGGCTAACCGCATTATTGGTGCATCCACCGCTTATCCCTATGCTGGCGACATGATTACCTCATCCACCGGAAACACTTACTTTTCTGCTATTGAAACTCCCGGGAGGTGGGAGCTGCTGTTCTTGACGGGTGCTTTCCTTTCGGGCCTTGTTATCTCCCTGTTAAGAAAGGAATTTAAGCTTCAGCTGATGCATTCCAACTGGACTAGATTTAAGGGTGAGAGTTCCGCTAAGCGGATGGTTTGGGCATCGGTGGGTGGATTTGTGCTGATTATTGGTGCTCGAATGGCTGGTGGATGCACTAGCGGTCATATCTTGTCGGGAGGTATGCAGCTGGCGATTAGCAGCCTAGTGTTTACTGTTTTTGTATTTTCGGGACTTTTGCTTACTGGCTGGTTGTTTTACAGAAAATCCAGCCGTTAGTGCAAATCCATGCTGCGTCTTTTTTTGTAAAATAGTTTAAGCATTTCAGAACAAGCTGGGTTCAATAATCCTTACTTTTACAAAAAAAGTGATGGACGATTTAGCTGGTAAATACTGGAATGAACGGCTCAACAAAAGTGCTGCGGCTTTCCGCAGCAATGGTTTCAACGTAATAATTATTGATAGCTTAGCAAAGGTATCTAGTGCTATTTTACCGGAATTACTCACCCTTTCGGAGGGGAAGGTGGTTTCGTACGGCGATTCGCTTACGCTGCGCCAAACCGGAATACTCGATACCTTAAAGAATACCCCGGGTATTACCTTTCTCGACGGATTTAGGGAGGATAGGAGTCGTGAGGAGAACTTGGTGGTGCGGCGTCAAGCGCTACTTTCCGACATTTTCCTAACTGGCACTAATGCCATTACCGCCGTGGGCCAGCTTGTAAATCTCGATATGATTGGGAATCGAATTGCACCAATTGCCTTTGGGCCCTCCAGTGTTTACCTTTTTGTGGGAAGAAACAAGCTGGTGGATGATGTAAAGCAGGCACGGCAGCGAATTCGTCGATATACTGCACCCTTAAATGCCATTAAGCATCCCAACTTCTCAACCCCCTGCCAGCGTACTTCCGTTTGCAGCGACTGCAAAAGCCCCGACCGGATATGCAACGCATGGCTCATTACTGAAAAATCGTTTCCGAAAGGGCGAATTACGCTTGTGCTTATAAACGAGGATTTGGGGTTGTAGCGAAAGCCCCGCGAAATGAACTACGGGTCGGTAATGAGGTTCCTGAATCCTTATGTTTACGGCATTTTTTGACAAATGGTGTTGACGATACTTAAACACTTAGGTATTCGTTAATTGCCGTTTGCAAATTGGGTGTTTATACTAGAAATTTTCTTCACAAACGTTTTCTGCTTACTAATGCTGCTCATTTCGGGCGGCATTTGTAGGTTATGATGCTATCGTTTAGCCATTTTTATGCATATTTCCACTACGCAATTCTCCACTTTTGACAAATTTCGGGTAAGTGAGATTGAATAATTGCAATATATTTTACCTATTTTAAACGCACTTGTAGTACTTATGAAATATGCTGTGAATCAATAATTAAATTCAAAATACCTCCAATTTTGATGTAGCATTGACGTAGGCTATATCAGATTACGCAATCGATTGTATTCGGCATTTATTTACACGTTGAGGTTAAGACGTGGCATAAAATTGTGATATGGCTAATTAGGGGCGTAATTTCCCATTGTTATAAAACCCCTAACTAAACTTAAAACTTAACTCACATGAAAAAAACACTTCTTTCAGCTTTCTTGATTCTGTTAGGAGGGGTTCTTTACGCGCAAAGTTTAAGCGTCAAAGGAACCGTTACGTCAGCCTCTGATGGCGGACCACTTCCAGGTGTTACAATTATTATTAAGGAGATGCCAGGAAAGGGAACAACTACAGATGCCGATGGCAACTACTCCATTATGGTTGAAGCTGACCAAACATTGGTATTTTCTTTTATTGGAATGGAAACCAAGACCATTCCGGTTAATGGGCAAACAAAGATTAACGTAGCGCTTGCCAACTCTTCTCAAAAAATTGATGAGTTGGTTGTAATTGGCTATGGTGTTCAAAAGAAAAGCCTTTTAACCTCCGCCATTGCAACAGTCTCAAGTAAGGACATTGAAGAGTCCAATCCACTTCGTGTAGAGCAGGCTCTTCAGGGTAAAACTGCAGGTGTGGAAGTTATTTCCAACTCAGGTCAACCTGGAGATGGATTCACTGTCCGTATTCGCGGTATTGGCACTACGGGTGATTCCAATCCTATCTATATAGTGGATGGAATGCCGGTAGGTGGAATTGACTATTTGAACCCTAACGACATTCAGTCTATAGAAGTATTGAAGGATGCCTCTGCCACGGCAATCTATGGTGCCCGTGGAGCAAACGGTGTAGTGCTAATAACCACCAAGCAGGGAAAAAAGGGAAAGCTAGTTGTGAACTACGATTTTTCATATAGCATTCAAAATGCATGGAAAAAGGTCTCTTTGCTCGATGCAAGAGAATATGCCATAATAATGAACGAAAGCTATGCTAACGATAATAGCCCAATTCCATTCCCCGATGTGGAC
>DATKTT010000316.1:0-2497 GCA_035530955.1 Williamwhitmania sp.
ACTGTACATCATTTTGTCGCGTTCGATCTTGGCAAACGTCAGGTTTTTCGAAATTTTGGCCAGTTGTTCGAGCGGAACTTCGCCCATAGCGGTATGAATTGGCAAAAGCCTTAGCGTCTGCTCGTTCTCGCCAAATTTACCTTTGAAGTAAAGGGTAACCGGCTGTGTGTTGAGTGACTGCAAGTTGGCATTCAGTCCCACCACCTGGCCCTTGGCAAGAATCTGCGTGGCAATTCCGTATGGTGTAATGCCATAGCTAAGTGCCTTGTTTTCATCTATATTGAGTGCAATTTCCGTGAAGTCTTTGTCCCAACTTGTAGAAACCGAGGTCAAACCCTTTACGCTTGCCAGTGCATCTTTCACTTCCTGTGACTTTTCGGCTAAACCATCCACGTATGGCGATTTAATCCTGACATCGAGCGTTGCCTTGATAGTCGAGAGGGCGGTGGCGCCAAAATCGAACACGTCGTTTTTCTTAATGCCTTCCAAGTGGGACAGCGTATCTCGCATGATTTTTTCAATCTGCCACATGTTCATCTTGCGGTGGAAACGGTCCACGCAATTTACGGTAATAGTAGCTTCTGAAGGTAGGTTGCCGCTCCCGAGGCTTAACACGCCCATTTCATTTCCAAAAGCGACGGAGCTCATATTAGCCCACGGTTGCTTGTGCAGCCAGGCCAAAAATGGTTTGAGCTTCTTCTCGGCGCTGTTGGTTGTTTCGTTGGAGCTAAACTGTACTTGTGCTTTAATAATGCCCGTATCCATGGGTGGCATGGCATCCTTGCCGATGGTCGGCATAATTGTCCCGACACTCACCAGCAACAGCAGCAGTACGCCCACCGAAAGCAATACCCGGCGCAGGATTTTACGTTTACCATTCGAAAACCGGATGACGCCCACATAAGGTTCTACCAAGCGGCCAACAGAATTTTCGTACAAACGGTCAAACCATTTCTCTACCTTATTCTTGTTGTGACCATTTTTATAAAACATTTCCAAAAGTTTGGGAATGAATGTAATGGAAAGAAAGAACGAGACCAACAACGCAATGATTAAGGTAAATATCAATGGTTTGAAGATTTTTTCGGGAAATCCACCAACAAACATCAGCGGCGCAACAATGGCTATGGTAGCAATGGTTCCCGACCATATTGGCCCAACAACTTCTTTAGTCCCCTTTTGGATTGCTGTTTGTAAATCTTCCTTGAGCTCATTCAGGTGCCGTTCAATATTTTCGAGCACCACCACCGCGTTATCGGTTAGCAGCCCCAGGGCAAGGATGATTGCCGTATAAATTACGATGTTAAGGCTTCCGCCGGTAAGCCAGATAACCGCCATTGTTGAAAAGAAAACCATTGGAATAGTGATGGCGGCCGCAGCAATGGCTCTGAAATTTCCAATGAAAAACAGGATAACGATCAACGTATAAAAAATAGCATCGCGAAGGGCAATCAGCATGTTATTGTTAGCAAGCTGAATCAGGTTGCGCTGTGTATCGGAAATCTCGAAATTAAAGTTCGGATATTTCGCCTGTAGGTGCTTCATCTCAGCCCTAGCTGCGTTGCTCACGCTTAAAACGCTGCCGCCAGGGGTACGCTGAATGGCTAATGCAATAGCAGGCTTTCCGTTACCAATATACCCGCTGGTGCGTTTTTTATAACCCCATTCCACATTGGCCACATCACTTAACCTTACATTGGGAAGAATCGTAATTTGCTTCAATTTTTCTATTTCGTCTTTTTCGCCATAAAAAGTAATGGTGTAAAAGTTATTGGCTCCTTTTACGAACCCAATGGGCATATCGCGGTTAAGCACCTTGAGTGCCATGGCTATTTTATCGAAATCGACATTGTAACGTTTAGCCTTGAACGGGTCAACTTCAATATTTATGGAACTTTCATACCCCCCGAATACTTCCACGTTCCCGATATCTGGATTGCTTAGTAGGTATGGCTTGATAAACCCATCCACCATTTTTCGAATGTCGCCAAGGTTAACGCTGTCTGTTTTAGGCGAAACGGAAATTACATCGACCGGGAGTGTAAAGTCGCCAGCGGTGTAGATGGCAGGATTGGCATCAGCCGGAAGGTTCCCTTTAGCAATGGAGAGAGCGTTGGCCACGTCAACAGCCGCAGCATCCAACCCTTTTTCGTATTTGAATTCGGCTTTTACGATAGAGAAGTTGGCCACATTCACCGAGCTAACCTCGGTTAAAAGACCTAACCGGGCAATCTCCTGCTCAATCGGTTTTGAAACCGTATTGGCAGCTACCTGTGCAGTTGCTCCTGGTACCTTTGTAATCACAATGACTTGGGGCGGGGTAGAATCGGGGAACAGATTTTTGGGCAGTGTGACTAGCGCCATCACCCCCATGATAAAGAAGGCAAATATCAGCGAATATAGCAGATATGGCCGCTTGTAGAAATAATCAAACATGGCTTATTCCTCCTTGCTTTTTAGTGCAACGCCTGAAAGAAGTTTTAGCAGGATATCCTGT
>DATKTT010000317.1:0-4874 GCA_035530955.1 Williamwhitmania sp.
TGTGGCCTATGTTCTCATTGCCGCGGTACTGTCGCTTATAGGCAAGCCACTGGTAGATATACTTGGGAAGGTGCCGCTGTTTCACTGGCGTTTACCAAAGGCGATTCGAGCGGCCTTTACGCTTATGCTCATCTGGTCGATCATCATTCTGTTCTTCCGAATATTTGTCCCCTTGGTAGCGAGCCAAGCAAACCAGCTCTCCAACGTGAATATTCCCATGCTGGTGGATACTTTTGGCAAGCCTATCATGGGTGTTGAGAAGTTTATTCAGGAGAATATCCCAGCAGCTGGTACCGGATTTTCGTTGACCTCTTTGATGGAGCAGAAGGTGTCGTCGGTGCTAAACGAGGCAATGCTGACCAATCTTTTTGGGTCGATTGCCTCCATGCTGGGCAACTTTTTTGTAGCCGCCTTTTCCATTTCATTCATCACCTTCTTCTTTCTCAAGGACGATCGCCTCTTTTTTGAAGGGGTTCTTCTTTTCTTCCCTGAAAAGTATGAGGAGAACGTGACCCGGGCCCTTGACTCTATAAAGAATCTGCTAACGCGTTACTTTATTGGGATAGTGCTCGACGTATTTTGTATAATTGTGCTGGTCACCATTGGCCATACTATTGTTGGCATCTCTTTTAGCCATGCCTTGGTAATTGGACTGCTTGCGGGGGTTCTTAATGTTATTCCCTATGTGGGGCCTATTATGGCTGCACTGCTCGGAGTCTTAATTGGCGTTGCAACGCATCTCGAGGCTACATCCTCATCGCAGCTGGTGCACCTTGCCATATACATGGTCTTGGTTTACATCGTGGTTGATATGATTGATGCCTTTTTTTTCCAACCATTTATTTATTCATCAAGCGTAAATGCACACCCGTTGGAGATATTTCTGGTGATACTAGTGGCAGGCAGCGTGGCTGGAATTGCAGGTATGTTGTTGGCGATCCCATTTTATACGGTATTAAGAGTATTTGCCAAAGAATTTTTTTATAATTTTAGAGTTGTAAAAAGATTGACGGAGAAGATATAGACTGTGTTTGCCATAACTGGCTGGTTGTTATTAATTTGAATTTTATTTAATGGCGAAAAATCTAATTATAGTTGTAGCTCTGCTTTTTGTAGGAAGCGCTGCAGTGTCGCAGTCAACCGATTTTAATTTTAAGCAAATTGAACCATCTACCGATTGTAAGCCAGTTATGCAGTTTGATGCAGTTTTGCCAGTTGCTACCTCTACCTACGATTGGGATTTTGGTGATGGCAACACGGCTACTGGAAGTAGCGTTACCCACGATTATGCTGCAGACGGCCCCTTCACAGTTACCTTAACTACCGATGGCGATGTTGCTAATTCTATGGTTAAGCAAATTGAGGTTCAGCCCTTCGATTTCTTTATTGCTGTGCACGATAGCACGGTTTTTGGGAACAGCACCTTCGCATACAAAATTGCTTCGCCATTTTTTACAACAAATTCTGCAGGTTTTACCTTCAACTGGGCAATTGGTGATGGTAGCGGCAACGTAGTGGATCCTGCAAGCACCAACTTTGCATTCGACTACACTTTCGCTCAGGCTGGGGTTTATAATATTACTTTTACACTTACCTCACCGCTTGGCTGTTCCGGAATTTTAACTCGTCAACTTTCCGTTGTTGATACCCTTGAGGTTCCCAATGTTTTTACCCCAGATGGTGATGGCGTCAACGACTTTTGGGCTGTTAAAAGTAATGGCGTTGAAAATCTCTCCGTAAAAATATTTAGTCGCTTTGGAAGCCTCGTTTATGAAGACTATGCAGCCGTAATCCTTTGGGACGGTAAAACTTTTTATGGCGAAAAGGTGCCAAGCGGAGTATACTACTACGTAATAAAACGCGACGACGCAAATATGCCTGCTCAGAAGGGCTTTTTCTACCTGCTTAGAGGAAAGTAGTTTACCTCAATTACTCTTTTAATTTATTAAGGAATTGGCTAAGTGCCTCGCTTAATGTGAGGTTGGCTACCAATGGTAGTGCATTTTTAGCACTGCTCTCCGTCATTTCAAAGTGATGAGCCGTGTATATAATGTCGGGCTGAGCCATTAGCGATGAAAGTTCTTCAACCACCAAGTTTAAGGTTGAGCTATGGCTTACAAGGTTGAAGATGCCGGATGATAGTTTTCCTGAAATAGCCGATTCAACTTTACCAATAACCTCTTCTAACCTCGTGAAGGCAAAAGTTTGATTTCCACTACCGACTATTTGAATTTTGCCAAGAAGAAAACCATCTGTAATAATTTTGTTGAGTATTGTGTCAGTTCTCAAATTGGTGCCATAACCAAATACATCGGCAAGTCGAAGTGTGGTGGCCAATTTTTTCTTTACTAGCCTTTCAACCTCTTCCTCAGCCCTTGCAACCGAAGAGGCATAGGCCGAAGTATGGTTTGTGGCACCTAAGGCTTCGCTGGAGGAGAGGTAAATTAAATATGCTTGCGGGGCATTGGTCTCCAGTGCATGCACAAGCTCTGCCGTTCCCCAGTGGTTAACCTGTTCTAGCTGATGGATATCAAAATCGTTGGATGTGTAGGGGGTACCAATTCCTGCTGCATGAACCACCATACTGCATCCCGAAATTTCTTTGGCGAGGGTTCGGCTGTCAAGAATATCGGCTTTAATAATTCGCAGCTTGGCCCGGTTGAACTTACCTCCAAGCAACCCCTTTGTTCCGGCTGCAAAGTTGTCGTATACAACCACCTGTGAAACTGCTTCCTGCTGGGTCAACCGCTGCACAATTTCGCTGCCTATGTAGCCGGCTCCACCGGTAACCAAAACCTTCATTTCTTTAATTTTCAGGGTTAATTATTAGCTCAGTATTCAATCCACACTCTGTTTTCTTTTGACCAAACCACCGCCCATCCCTTTCAGGAAAGTCTAGGCTGGGTTTTTGAGTACAGGGCTCGCAGCCGATACTGCTATAGCCAAGTGGGTCCAAGGGGTGCCGGGGAAGATTGAATTCCTTGATGTATTGATAAATTTCTTGTTTGGTCCAGGTAAGCATGGGATGGTAACGAATTACTCCATGGGGTGCTTTATCCTCCTCACTCATTGTACTTCGTATGGCGGTTTGGTCGGCGCGAACACCATTTATCCAAACATCAAATTGCGGTAGCAAGCTGTCCAGTGGCAGTACCTTATTTATGTGGCAGCATAAGTCGGGGTTGCTAGTAAAGAGCAGGTTGCCATCAATATCTTTCTGCAGATGCTTTGGAACTGCAGGTGCTAAGTCAATAATATTTAAACCAAAAAGGTCTGCAATTTGGTCCTTGTACTCTATGGTTTTAGGGAATAGGTAACCAGTGTTGATAAAGTAAACAGGGATGGCTTTGTTGATGGTGCTCAGAATATGGAGCAGAACAACGCTGTGCGTTTGGAACGAAGAGGTTGTGAACATGCGTAACCCACGTTTTTGGTAGTCTAGGAGTCTGTCTTTTATGGGGTCAATATCTTTTGCCATATGTTGCAAAGGTAGCAATTGTCAGTAAATATTATTTTGGCTCAATTTTATTGGCTGAAGGATATATTTGGTTTTTCCTACAACCTTCAAACAACTGAAGAGGAGTGGTGTTTAAAAAGCAATCTTTTTTTATCGACCTAAGCAATTTTGTCCTAAATTTGGTTGGAACCTATGAAGAAAAAAATTTGGTTATATCGGGTGTTTATGTTTTACTACGAGGGCTTCAAAAGTATGACTCTCGGTAAGACACTATGGGCATTAATTATTATCAAACTGTTTATAATGTTTGTCGTTTTAAAGCTCTTCTTCCCCAATGTTCTTCAGAAGAACTTCAGAACCGACAAGGAGCGCAGTGAACATGTGATAGAACAATTAACAAACCCTAAATAAGCTTAAGCTATGATCGAAAACATTGACCTATCGGTTGTTGACTGGTCCAGAGCACAGTTTGCGCTGACGGCAATCTACCACTGGATTTTTGTCCCGCTTACGCTAGGGCTCGCATTCATCGTCGCCATTATGGAGACCATATACGTGCGAACCGGAAGCGAAGATTGGAAGAAGGCCACCAAGTTCTGGATGACTCTTTTTGGTATCAACTTTGCCATTGGAGTTGCTACAGGAATTATTCTGGAGTTTGAGTTTGGTACCAACTGGTCCAACTATTCCTGGTTTGTGGGTGATATCTTTGGCGCTCCATTGGCCATTGAAGGTATTATGGCCTTCTTTATGGAGTCTACCTTTATTGCAGTTATGTTTTTTGGGTGGAA
This sequence comes from Williamwhitmania sp., assembly GCA_035530955.1. Taxonomy (GTDB): domain Bacteria; phylum Bacteroidota; class Bacteroidia; order Bacteroidales; family Williamwhitmaniaceae; genus Williamwhitmania. The sequence continues at coordinate 4,249 of DATKTT010000317.1, forward strand.
TAAGGTGAGTAAGAAGTTTCACCTTGCCTCCAGCTGGCTTACGGCCATTGGTGCTAACATTTCTGCTCTTTGGATATTGGTAGCTAATGCGTGGATGCAGTATCCTGCTGGTATGGCCTTTAATCCCGACACGGCCAGAAATGAGATGGTGAATTTTTGGGACGTTCTTTTTTCGCCGGTGGCCATTAATAAGTTCATGCATACCATAACCTCGGGTTACGTCCTTGCTTCGCTTTTCGTTTTGGGAGTTAGCGCTTGGTACCTGCTTAAAGGGCGGGAAATTCTCATGGCCAAGCGGAGCATTGTAGTTGCGGGGGTTTTTGGTCTGCTTAGCTCCCTATTCCTAGCATTTACTGGTGATGGTTCGGCTTACCAGGTTGCGCAAAAGCAGCCAATGAAGCTGGCGGCAATGGAGGGCTTGTACACTGGAAAGACCAATGCCGGTCTTGTTGCCTTTGGCATACTTACTCCTGGAAAAAAATACAACGATAGCACGAGTGCATTTGCATTTAAGATTGAAATACCTAAGCTGCTTTCGATGCTTAGCTACCGCGATGTAAATGCATTTGTCCCCGGTGTTAAGGATGTGGTAAATGGTTATACCTACGTTGATGCCGACGGCAATG
>DATKTT010000318.1:0-12101 GCA_035530955.1 Williamwhitmania sp.
ATTCTCGGCACCAAAGACGCATCCCTGTCTCTAAAATAGAAATATCCACCAGCATCAAAATACATATGATTATTAACCGCCGACTGCAGATAAACATACGATCCGCTACTTGTTATTGCAATAAAACCCGTTCCTGTTTCGACAATATAGGCTCCTGAATTGTTACTAAATCCTAAATTGCCAGATAAGGTCAATGCTGCAAGGGTTGGGCTATCCCCTGTTCCCACACCCAAAGTAGTTCTTATCGCCCCGACATTGGCATCATCTAAAATGGTTTGAGCGGCGGCAGTGATGGTCGTGCTTGCAGGTAAGGATAATGTCGCAATATCAGCGTCAAGTCCGAGTGTCGCAATTACATTAGCGGCAGCGGCATCGTCTATTATTGAAGCTCCAAAAGCAGAAATCGTTGTATTGGCAGGTAAAGCAAGAGTGGCAATATCAGCGTCTAATCCTAAAGTAGCGATTTGAGCGGCAGCGTTGGCGTCATCAAGTAAAGCTCGTCCTGCGGCAGTCAAATCAAACTCCGCCCAAGTATCAACATCTGTCGTGTAAAGTCCTTTGTCGGCAGCGGTGCCTAAAAGGGCGATAGAAGTGAGAGTAGCGTCGAGGGGCTGGTAACGAAGGTCTCCACGAGTGTCATTATGATATTGAGAATGGTCATCGTCTGCCAATCCAGCCAAACTACCGTGATCTTGTGCAGGAGCTGAAGGCGAAAGAGGTGCTGTTCGCCAATCAACATAATCATCGCCCTCGTCTGTTTGAACCACCCTTGCCTTGACAGCATTCCCATAACCATCGTCTGTTTGGAATATTACCGTAGCAATGGCTTTCATTTCCTTGGATGGTAAAGCTCCTAATAAAAGAGAATTAATCTCTGTCGTAGCTCCAATTCTTGCGTCTTTTAACTTAGCATATTGTGCCTGTCCCATTATAGATATTGGGTTCAAATCAGCATTACTTGTAGCAAATATATGATACAAAACCCAATTTCCGTCAGTTACTTCAGTAAGAGTTCCAGCATTATCATAATATACTCTCCCACCACCAGCGTTGAGAACCGAAAATCCAGCTTGCGTATCTTTTCGCCAGTCAAGTGCCACATTCCTATACCAGACCTCAAGACCTGTTAGTTTACCTATGGCGTTTGTGGTAAATTTAATGTCCTCATCAAATATCTGTCCTGTTGCCACGGAGAATTGAGCGTCCTCGTCGTCTGTCCCATCGCTTATTACGAAATCGCCCAGAGCCAGTCCGTCAAAATACATAGTTCCTTCAGTAAAATGATGTAGTCTGTGTGAATAAGGACTGATACTCAATCCGTGTCGTTCTTCTATCAGTTCGCCTAAATTATTATCTGCATCCCAATAAACATAGGCTACGAGACATTTAGTCAGCGTGGCGGTTTCAATCTGAGCATCTGTGGGGTTGGCTATGGTAGTAAGCACTGCACCGTCGTAATAGAATATGTGTAACCCTTCCGTATCGGCAATATCAACATAATTGACATTAACAACATCAGAAGTAGCCACGGTATATTTGACGCCTTGGACAAAATAATCAAATGAGACACCAGTAGGATTGATGGTCAATCTCCTGTTGGCATCAGACCAAGCCAAACTTGAAGCTGTCCTGTTCGGAAAGCCATTTTGCAACCACTCGGTTCTTAGGGGGTATCGGAGGTTACCAGTTGCAGGAAGGAGATAGTCGGTGTCGGCGACGGCGACGGCGATATTCCCCCCACCATCGGCTTTGACAAGTCCGTTGATAGCACCAACAATAGGATCGGTTTCGACTGTAAGATAACCCGCATCATTGGTAAATACCGAGACATTTGGAGGCCCAGCAAGCCAAGCAGTAAATATAGGATCGACTTCTACACCAACCCCACCTGCGACGCCGCCACCATCAGACTTAAACATTGCTTGGCGTATTTTTTTATCAACACCAAGAACTTTATGTTCCTTAATATGATTTGAGATTCGCTTAAGATTCATCTCTCTCTATCTCCATTTTTCTGCCATCATCATTGATTCTATAAATCACTTTTTTATCACCATAGAATTCAGTAATATCCCGATCGGTCACCACAATCTTATCTGGTTCTTTAATGTATTTTGATACCCGATTTATAAATCCAGAAACCTTTAAAATAAAAGGAGCAAAAAGTGTCTCAATTGATTTTAAAAGCCAATTTATTGGATTTTTAACATCTGTCTTTTCTACTTTTACATCGGCGGGCTTAACCTCAATATAGGGATCAAAAATCGGTTCAACTTTGACTTCTTTACTTTCAACTTTAATTTCTGGTTTCAGTTCTAAAGTTTCAACTTTTTTTATAAGATCAGAGATAAGTTTATTAGTTTGCAGGGCGGATTTAGAATTTATCTTTTCTTTCAGGAGCTTGATTTCTCTAATTACTTTTTCTTGATTGACTTCAACCTTAACCTTCGGCGATTTTACAATGGGTCGAACTTCTTTGGATTCCACCCTGATTTCAGGTTTCATTTCTAAAGCCTCAATCTTATCTCCTAAACTTTCCAATAACCGAACAATCTCAGAATTATCAGGTTTTCGATATTTCTGATTCAATTCCCGAAGTTCAAAAAGCATTGCCTCCAGTTTATTTCGTTTTTCGAGCAGTTTTCTTTTTAGATTTTTTAATTGTTCTTCGTTTGATTCCATTCAATTCTCTTTCAACTTCATCGAGAAGTTTATCTCTTTTTGGTTTAGATTTCGGCTTTTGCTTTTTTTCAATTTTTTCGACTAATTTTTCCACTGACTTGAGAACACAACGGCAATTACAATGTAGGGGCGGAGATTCAATATTGTCAAATTCAATCGACATAACCCCGCCATCAATACCATTAACCGAATCGCCAACTTTAAAGTAAGTATCATCCAATCTGGCTTGAGCATTATATTCTGATTCCATTGAAGCACAGAACTCGCACAATCTATCATCAGGCGTCACAATCCATTCCTTACCCTCTACTACGCCTGATTGTTTGAAAGCATCAATTGCCGCAAAATTAGTCGCTCTTGAAACCTCAGTTTTAGCAATAGTTTCGGCTTGGTAAATCTCTAATGATTTATACCCTCCGATAACTCTGTCCTTTAATTGGGCAATGCTTTCACCATTCTTGATTCCTTCAGCAAGGGATTTTCTAATTTTGTCATAGGCGGTGGAAGTTACGGTTTTGGAGACTTTTTTGGGTTTTAAATTGAGGTATTTTCTGGCCGCATCAAGCAAATAATAAGTTATTTCAGGCTTTACAGTCAGCATCGCTTCAGTTCCTTGAATTAGGAGGGTTTTTTTGAGGATCGGGGTTAAGAGATCAATTCCTAGAGTTAAATATTTGCCTTGATCCCACATAAACTCTTTACCGATTTTCTTCTCAATATTCTTTGTCAGGATAAATTTAGTTCCTTTATCAAGTTTTCTCATTATTTCCTCCATCTGGGGTTGAAAGTATTTCCACTTCATTGCATCATTCATCTCTTTTTCCAGCTTGTCGGAATTGGAAAGTAAAGATTTCACATACAAATCAGTATCAGATTTGGTTCTCATATCTTTGTATTTGGGTTCATTCTTAAAGACTGGTTTAGGTTTGATTTTGGATTTTAAGATTTTCTTAATCTCTTCCTTTAAATCCTCCCGCATTTGTTTTATTCTGATATTTCTGTTTTTCAAGGCGATGACTTTTTCTTTTAGGTTGGATGGGAGTTTCTTTTTACCTTTAACTTTCAAAACCCGATAACCGAGAGTTTCAATTTCTTCTGATTCTTCAGTCGGTTTTTCTTCAGTCGGTTTTTCTTCTTGTTGTTCTGTTGGTTTGGGTTCAGTTTGGACTTCAGGCGTATTTGGCGTCGGGTTTGACATCGTGGTTAACATCAGGGGTTGCCAGATTTCATCTCCACCTTCAAGTGGCGGCAAACCTTCTTCGTCTCTAATTTCGTTCTTAGTCATCCATTTATCAACAGCGGCTGTATATTCGGCGATTTTTACGGTTCTGTCTTTTGGCACAGGATCAACAAAATCCAAAAACAAATCTTCCGAATCATCAAATAACGGCAATAAGAACTCATTAAAAGATTCCACAAATTGAGCCATTTTCGGTCTGACGCAATTCTTAGCAAAGACATATTCGGAAGCCTCGGCATTAGCTCGATTGACATCCTCCGTAATTCCAAGTGCGATTTTAGTCGTTTTGAACATCGCCATCAGTTTGTCTCGCAAGAATTTTTGCTGTTCAATAAAGTCCATATCCTTAGAGGTCTGTTGTAATTTTTCAACTTTTAGCCCAGCTTCTAAAATAGCGGTCTTGAAAGCATTGGCTGGCCCTTTGTAGTTCGCATCCCATGCATTTTTTAATCTGTCAATAATATCCGCATTCAACTTTTGGTCGGTATAGAGTACGGTATAAGGCACGGCCGAATTCTTAAAGAATGTCTGATTAAACAACTCCGAATAATGCATCGTATCTATTGAGCCCTGAGCCGCCTCGACTACGCCATATCCCCGCCAGATATTCTTGGGATTCATATTTTGGATATAGATCACTTCATTGGGTTTGAGTTCGATTTTGTTAATCTGTCCATTCATTTCATCTGTGTAATCAAACCTTACAATCATCTCAAAACCATCAGCCGTTTTGCCGATTATCGGGGTTAGTTTTAGAGGATTCAACGGCCAGAGTTCTTTTATTTCGTTGCCAACTCGTCTAATTCTAATCGGGCTTTCGCCAGTCAAAAGACGATAAGTTTGCAAAAGATAAAGAAACTCTCTTTTGGTCATTTCAGCGTTAGGTCTGTGCAAGAGTTCCAAAACTGAATGTTCTTTTACCTCATCAACATCTTCGCCCTTAACCTTATAAAGTTCAAAATCAATATCGGCCACTGATTCAGCGATTGCCGAAATATTAGCATAAGTCCAACTAATATACTCTTCTAATAAAGTAGCTGATTTTTCAGGCAAACCAAATCCGCTCAAAGAAATTGTTTTCCATTGAGGGTCTGGGTCTGAACTGATTAATTTTTCTTTTGGTTTTAGTCTAAAAAAGTCTAAAAAACTCATAGTTCTCCTATGTTTTAAATGTTATTCCGTCAAATGAAAAATATGCATTACTACCAGTCGAAATCAACGCACCGCCATTTGCTAATATCTCCAATACCCCCAATACTCCACCCGAAACTACCGCAAACATCAACCTATACGGCGGCCTGTATCCAGCAGGCAAAACAAAAGCATTTTGGCTAACTGCCCCGTCTTTAATCAATCCCCTTAAATGCACAAAACCCAAATTGTCTTTTGTATAACCAGCGGGGCTGTAAGCGCCGCCCAAATTAACCCAAGAATTAATCAAGGTCGGTGCGATCCATTTGTCAGTATCGGTATCATAACTTGTCGCTCTGCCAGTCGCTTCGCCTGCTTCAATTTTTTTCTTATTGTCCACAATCTCTTTGCCAGCCGAAACGCTTAATGATTCAATTTCTATCACAACCTTATCGGGCGTATAATCAACTGAACGAATCACCATATTGCCCGAAAAGGTCTGAGAAGTAATTGTGTTGAGATTTAAAAACTTGCAAGTATCCCCCGGATTTATGGATTCAATATCATATCCATTGGGGTTGCCATTATTGTCTAATATCTCGATAGTGGTTTTGACATCGGCATTTTTCTTTTCAGCCAAAGTTGATTCTCCAGCGTTATCGGCTGTTTCCGAAACCGAAACCCGATTATCAGTCACCACTTCCCATCTATCATCATATAAGTCAGAGGAATCGGTGTCGGAATAAATCTTAAGAATTTGAGTGTCAGGATTGTCGCCAGAAGAAAACAAAACCCGATTAACCACATTTTCCATATTCTTTTCAACTTTGATGGCTTTAAAATGCTTGCCAAAAACAAATTTATGATCGGCTAAATTTGGCTTTGGCTTGAACTTTAAGACATTATCCGCCCCGACATACCACCACCAATTAGAAGGTGCGTATTCTCGACATATATCTAAGGCTTCATTGTATTTTTTGGCATTGAAAGTATAAGTGAAAGTATTGCCCGAATCTTCAGTTGAGGTTGTTGAATAGTTGATTATCGGATTTTTGGCTTCGGTCTGGTATCTGTCTATTATCGCCGTGACCACATCTCTTGCCTCAGCCGCCGAAGCGGTTGCCCCAGTCGTCAGTCCCGCCGCCGTGTCGGTTTTTAACTCAATCTGCGTGCTGTTTTTAAGAATCGAAGTTCCTAATTTAGAAACATAACCCAACAGAGTAATCTCAACCCCTTCAGAATTTCCGTCAATATAGGGCGTATAGTTTGATATAAAGCCTGAATATATTTTCATACCAGTCGAAGGCGTATCGCCATCAGAGCAGATTATTTCAATCTTATTATTTAGTTTGACATCATCATTTTCGCCGAAATCATCAAATTGTCTGGCTAATTTTATCTTGCACTCCCCAAGACCTCCGTTGATTGTTTTTTTAAACCCATCAAAAGAAGCATCAGCCCAAGAGGTGATGTAATTTCCATTTGATTTATAAACTTTATAAGTGTATTTTTTCATAGATACTTCTTTTGATATTCAATTCTAGCGCTAATTTCCCAAGAAGGCGATTCATCAATATAAACTTTAAAAGCATGATCATTGGTTGAATATGTAGTCCAAGATCCGCCACTTGAAGTTTTTCTTGCTCTTAAACCACTGGCATAAATATTGGTATTCTGATATGCCCAATAAAAAGTTCGTGCTGTAGCATTTGTTGAGGATGGTCTTATCCAAACCCAATAATTAGTTGCTGCGGTTAAGTTCACGCTCATAGATACCGAAGCCCAACCATAAGAAGTGCCTATACTTGTATAAGGAATATAAACGATGGAAAGAATTGCCCCTGGCGCTCCAGCGGTATCGCTGCAAATATTCACTTCTATATTTCCAACCCAATTTATAGTGACATAATCAACAAGAGGTGAAGCAGTAGTTGTTCCAGTTAGAGTTATTCTAAATCTTATATACCGTCGAGATAGGGTTGTGATATCAGTCGTCCAGGAACTCCAAGAAGAATTATCCGCGCTATCAGAGAACTCAAGAGTGGAAGTGCCACCATTTAAGGTAACTGATTGAGTCCCACTCACAAAAGTATTAGATGTTTTCCCCGTATCAAAACCTAAAGATTGACCAACATTGGCAGTCGTGTCATAATTTTTGCCATAAACATAAAAAATGTAATCAATAGTTTGATCTGGATACCATGCGCCATTATTATAATAAGCCCCATTCCCAGCATGTGATGGGGAAGTATCATATCCAGCTAAAACATAATTTGCACCACCACCACCAGTCATATATCCAATCCCAATCATATATTTGACGCCATTAACCAATTTAAAATTAGATGAAAAAGTAAATTCTATTAATTGAGAATTTGTTGTTAAGGTTGAAACATCAAGACTGTTGGATGTTGCATAAAGTGGCGCAATTGGATAACCATCAAGTCCATATGTCCCAGCATGCGCCCATAAATAAGCAACCATAGTGCCTGTCGGGCTACCATATTTTTTAAGATAAAATTTTGCAGAGTTTAATGTCTTTCCATTCCCAATAAAAGATTGAGCAACATAATTTATTCCACCAGCACCAAGCCTTGCCATATATGTATCATCTGTATAATTACTCTCGCTATAACTATCAACAATTGAAGACCCAGAATAACCAAACTTTAATTCACTATTGGCAGTTTCCCAATTAGCAGTCGTATTGGCAACATCCTTATAAGTTGTCGCACTAAAAGTCTCTAACCATTCATCATAATCAAATGATGATGCCTTTTTTAAAAGCAAATCAATTTGGCTATAATTTGATGTAGGAGTGATCTGAAAAGATTGGGCTTCCGCAACCCAATTTGAATTTATATCCGCATCGGAATTATAGATAGCCTGTTCTTGGTTCGGATTGCCAATACTTGTAAAGTTTATATCTATATCATTGTCGCCTAAATTAAACTCAGGAAATATGCCTTCATATTCAACATTTGAAGAGTTTTTTTGCACTATCCTTGAATTTGTGTTTATCTCAAGTGCATCACCACTTCCCCAAGCTGTTGTAATGTCCATTTGGGTATTGGTAGTATTGTTTTTGACCGATACATTGTTAAGATTGCCAGCCGCATCTATAAAAATATCTAATTTTGGTTTAGGTTTAGCTGTCCCGCCAAGATCTAAATCGGCCGTGCAGATATTCGCCGTAATCATATCAACCGAGTAAATCCCATTCATTTTGGGATTGCCAGCTATACTGTCAATTTCTTCTGCAAAAGGCGGATCAGAAGCGACATATTTTAACTCAAAAGCCGCCGTGCTAATATTATGGTGTTCTCTGGTTACAATGCATCCAGAGCAATCAACCGTCCATCTCCTATAACCCACCTCGTAATCAACATCTAAATCGCCTTCGGTAATCATTGTGTTTTTTTTGAAGGTATCAATATTGGTCTCTAAATCCGATCTTGAAGTTCCTTTGATAATGCCTGAGATTGTAATTTCTTTGGGAGCATAAGTTGAGGATATAAGTTTAGCTCCGTCTTCTCTGGCCAATCTCATCAAGTTAAGTTCTTGGGGAGTTGATTCGTCTAATCTGACTCCCGTTACAATCTGATTGCCTGATAAGTTAAAAGTGTTTATTTGGATATTCATTAGGCCGCCCCCTGTCTGCTGAGAGATATTTGCCTTCCGATTCTCGCTCCAATATCATCTAAAGATTTATCGGCCGTGTTGTTAATATTGCCATAAAAATTGACCGTAACTGCATTATCATTGGTAACGAACTCTGAAGGCGTTACTCTCTCGCCTTTATGAAGATAAGCCAATCCTTCGTAGGGCATAATGCCGCCAGATTGGAAACCTAAAGCTCCTTTAACCGCACCCCAAGCTTTGCCTCCAAATCCTCTAATTTTTTCATCAACCTTGCTTAACCAAGTCCAGACTTTTTTAGCCGCATCAACGACTAAATTAAAGGCATTGATGAGACCTTGTACTGGAGCTGATTCTCTTAGAGTCTTCCAAAAATCTTTGAACTTCTGGATTGACCTTCCAATCCAATCAACCACAGTTGAAATTACTGCTACTAGAACTCTCAAAGCAAGAACAAAAGCCATTATTACAGCCAAAATTATTCCACCAATAATAATGCCAAGCCATTTTAAGACCGGAAGAAGAATTGGGCCAATTTGTGTCCATAATTCCTGTAAGGCTGGTATTAATTGAGTTTTTACTTGATTCCATAATGCCTGGAGTTGCTCCCATATAACCTGAAAAACTGGCTGTATAGTTTCCCAGACTACTCTTAGCTTATCTACAACCGCACTCCATCCCCCAAAATGACTTATAAGTAGTTTAACCACAAAACCAATAGCTGCTCCAATAGCAATAAATGGCAATAATGGTACCATTGCCGCCCAAATAGAAGTAGCTAAACCATAAAATGCTGGTGTCAATCCTCCGACAATAATTCCAATAATTATAGGTGAGTTGTCTCTAATATAATCAAAAAGTTTCTGCATACTTTCTGGGGTAATTTTTTTTAATCCTTCAGTTAATAATTCGATAGCTTTACCAAATGCAGGCAAAAACACAACACCAATAGAATTGGCCGCTTCCTCAAAGTATCTCGGCAAACTGGTCAATTGCTTGCCAGCCGTTCCCATTGCCGCTTCATAAGTTCCTGCAACTTTAGTTCCTTCTTCTAAAATTATATTCAAAAAAGCCTGTTTCTTTTCACCTTCAGTTAATTGTGCAGCAGTTTTTCCAACACTTTGAGCATATTTTTCATAAATTTCAGGTAAGTTTTTAACAATCCCAAATTGTCTTAAAAGCATTGGTTCTTGCGAAACAATCGCATTGGTTAAAGTTTTGGTAGCTTCTGATGAATTTACATTAGCAATTACAGCCAAATCTTGAGCTACCCGTGCAACCTTTGATGCTTGAGCCACATCTAACTGTGATTGCATAAACATTGTAAGAGTGCCTCTTGCTTCTTGAGTAGTAATACCTTGTTGTTTGAGAATTTTTTCTTGTTCTTCCAAAACAGCGGTTGAAGTTCCAGTTGCCTTTGCAACAGAATTCATCGCTATACCAAGAGTTTCTGTCCTTGCAGCAGTCAAAGTAGATTTTGCGATAACACCGCCTAAAACAGCACCAACTCCAATTAGGGCTCCTGCAAACATTTTCGAACCCTGCTCGGCTTGTTTTAGTGAATTGCCAAAACCCTTGATAGTTGCGGAGGCTCTATCTTCGGCTGAAATTACTGCTTTTAAATTTATATCAGGCATTTATTTTTCCTTTTTTGCTTTTTCTATTTCCTTTGACTCGTATTCGCTGTCTAAATTCATTTTTAGGGTTAGCAAATCTAAAAACCAATCTGGTTGTTTTAAATATTCCTCGTATGTCCATTTCATCTTCTCGCACAAAATAACCAACTGCATATCATGGTGTATCTTGCCTTTGCCATAGTTTATGGCTTTCCAGTATTGCTCTTCAATTAAGTTTTTTTTTGAGTCTGTTGATTGGAAATTTGATTTACTTTGTCAGATACAAAATCATAATCCCTAATATCCATCTCGCCCAATTTCTTTAAAATATCTTCGGGCTTGCCTTCAATTTCAGCAATAACAAGTTCCATTGTCTTGTCGGTCATTTCTACTATTTTCGATCCTTTGATCTTTTGATTTTGAGTCGGATTATCAGGATTTGTAGGATTTATAGAAAACTCAATATCACCCAAAAGAATGAGATTTAAATCCCTTCTATCTTTTCCTGTCAACCATTTCTTTAAAGTTATTTTTTGCTTTCCAACTGGGGTTTCGATGACTTCGGTTTCCACTTGACTCCTCATTAAATTTATAAATCTTTAGTAAGTCCCACTACCTAATTGATTTGCTAAGACTAATGTCGAAATAACATTAGCAGTATTTACTACATCATATTGACCTTTAAACTCAATTTTTTCCGAAACAATATCATTTAAGCCTTTGTTCGGTTCCCAATTAGCGAACCTAACTTTTGGTAGTTGAATCTGTAACGAGTTGTTTGTACCGTAAGTCAATAGGATTTCAACCGCTTTTGTAGAACCGTCCAACATATAGTTTCGGTAGGTATTATCATTGAACCCGATCTCAAAACTGCCTTCCACTTGTAGTTGTTTGTTGAGAATATCCGAAGGCGTAGCCGTGCCTAAATCCTGAAAGTCCTCAACATTTTTAGTAACTGTGAACTCTAACCGATTAAGATTTAAAGCTGAAGCCGCCGCTAAATCACCCGTAGCCGCCGCAATTTTAAACGCCAACATCGAGTGAATGAACTTATTGCCTAAAGCGGTATAAACTGGTGAAACTAATGTCCAGTCTTGACCAGCCGCACTCTTAAATCCAACGCTACATTTAGCCAGTCCTTCTGGCTCAATCGTAATTGTCATTTTATCAATCATCGCTAATCTGAACATCTTAGCTGTGTTTGGATCTTGGACTAAAAGCGAAAGCGATTGATGCTGATTTGTGTTAGCTAAAGTGTAAGTGTGAATATAGTTGGTTGGGCCAGCTGAACTTGACGGCGCCGCACCTGCGATTCCTGTCAAAATCAATCCGATAAACTTATCATCCAGATCAAACTCAAACTCGCCTTCCCCGTATTTTTTAGTAATATAAGATTCAAAAGTATCGGCAATCTGTCCGAAAGCTCCCTCTGAATCCACCACAACCGCTTTATCATCAAACGAAACTGAATTGTAAGTAACCCATAAAGCAGGCGTAGTTGCGGCTCCCCTTGTGCCTTCTTTTGCGGCTCCTAATGAGCCTCTTCTGCCTACATAATATGCCATTTTAACTCCTTTCTAAATTGTATGTAATTTAACTACTTGTAAAATTATTCTTGCATGCCTCATGAAACCCTCGCTGGATTCCATAAAATCCCAAGTGGAAGGCGCGGCTCTTAAAAAATCAGCCACACCGCCGAAAGCCACAAAGGAATCAAAGGCATCTAACATTTCAGATACCACATTGCCCATTATTCTTTCAGCACTTTGACGGGCATTATCATCGACCGACTG
>DATKTT010000319.1:0-9447 GCA_035530955.1 Williamwhitmania sp.
ACAACGCATAATCTTAAACAACAAATAGTTATCATGAATAACCAAAACAAAGAAACAGCAGTTTACATGGTAAACGAAGTTTCAATCGACGAAGATGAGCCTCCGTCACTGGGTGGTAACCACAAGAACACCACTCAAACATTAGAAAAAAGAGTTAGTCAACCAAAATTCGAAACCTTTCCAATCTCTAGCCAAGCAAGAGAATTTATCACCAAAAACTATCCCGGGTTATCCGATCAGGACTGGAACTCCTGGCAATGGCAGCTCAAAAATGGTATCACCTCCTACAGCCAACTTCGACAGCTTCTCCGGCTTAGCGAAGACGAGCAACAGCCAATCTCCGACGAAAACGATTCATTACCGCTTAGAATAACACCTTATTATGCAAGCCTGATAGATCCGAACGACTCAGAGCAGGCAATAAGAAAAAGTGTGGTTCCAACACATGCTGAGACCATTCTTTCTGACGGAGAGGAGACAGACCCGCTCAGCGAGGAACATTGCAGCCCCTTGCCCAACTTAGTACACCGCTATCCAGACAGGGTGCTGTTTTTGGCCACAGGATTTTGCTCCACTTATTGCCGCTACTGCACCCGCTCGCACATGGTGGCCAAGGATAAGGTACACTTCGGCACAACCATATGGGATCAGGCCATTGAATACGTTCGAGAACACACAGAGGTACGCGACGTGCTTATCTCCGGCGGTGATCCACTAACCTTGCCAGACCACCGGCTAGAATACCTACTCTCAAGGCTCAGAGCCATTGACCATGTTGAGATAATAAGAATTGGCACCAAAGTTCCTGCAGTACTACCTCAGCGCATTACACCTTCATTAACGGCAATTCTTCGGAAGTATCACCCGCTATTTATTAGCATTCACTTTACGCATCCAGAGGAACTTACTCCAGAAGTTAAGGAGGCGTGTAGTAGGCTTGCAGATGCTGGCATTCCGCTGGGCAGCCAAACTGTACTGCTAAAGGGAGTAAACGATAATGTTGAAACCATGAGGAAGTTAATGCAGGGCCTGCTACGAAATAGGGTTAGACCATACTACCTATACCAATGCGACCCAATTCCCGGCTCAACACACTTTAGAACGCCGGTTGAGAAAGGCCTCGAGATAATTAAGGGTCTTAGAGGTTGGACATCGGGGTATGCTGTTCCTCATTACGTAATTGATGCACCCGGTGGAGGTGGAAAAATCCCGCTGCTGCCAGAGTATTATCAGGGTAGGGATGAAAAAGGTCAGATTATTCTTAAAAACTACGAGGACAAAACCTTTTATTACCCCGACTTCGACTAAGCAACCTTTCGATACATATTTTGTGAAGTTATGTTCCGGATAAGAACCGTAGTAAGCGACAGTTATCCAAGGGATAAGGAAGCTATTGAACAGGTCAAGGAGATTCTCAAATCTCACTTCGGCGCAGTGGATGCTGAGAAGTTTGACCTCATACCGGAACAACTTCGCAATCCACTAAAGTATAGGTTTACCACCAAACTATTGGTAGCCGACGACTACAGCGGAATGGTTAAAGGATTTGCCTTTCTTTACCATGCACCGGACCTTGGATTCTGCTTTCTTGATTACATTGCAACCCACAAAGACATAATTTCAGGTGGCGTTGGGGGAGCACTTTACCAACGAGTTCGGGAAGAAGGGAAAAACTTGAAGGCGTCAGGCCTATTCTTTGAGTGCCTTCCCGATGAACCAACACTTTGCAAAAGCAGCGACCTAATTGTAGAAAACAAAAGGCGATTGCGCTTTTACGAAGCCTTTGGAGCTCGTCCCATTGCCAACACCCTTTACGAAACGCCTCTATCGGAAACGGACAGCTGTCCACCATTCCTAGTTTATGACGATCTCGACAGGGAGACACCTCTCGTGGGATTGGAGCTGCGAAAGATTGTGAAGGCCATTCTCGAAAGGAAGTATTTAGACCTTTGTCCTGAAACCTACAGGAGCATGGTGATTAACTCCATTGGGGATGGACCTGTGGAGCGCAGAAACTTCCGCTACCTAAAGCGCGAAAACCACGTATCAGCAGGCGGAACCATTCCCATTCGAAAAAAAATCATTCTTGTAATTAACGACAAGCATAACATTCACCATGTTCGCGAACGTGGCTATGTGGAGTCGCCCGTAAGGATTGACAGCATTAAAAAGGAGATTCTCAAAACCGAAATTTTTCAGGAAATTCCTCCGGAATCTTTTTCAGAGCAATATATCAAAGCGGTGCACCACTACTCCTTATACAACTATCTTAAGAAGGTTTGCGCCGACATATCTCCTTCAGAATCGCTCTACCCATACGTATTTCCCATCAGGAATGCTACTCGCCCACCCAAGGATAGAACGGTGGCCGCCGGGTACTACTGCATCGACACCTTTACCCCAATCACGCGCAACGCCTTTCTGGCTGCTCGTCGAGCTGTCGACTGCGCATTGACTGCCGCCGAAAAAATTATTGAAGATTACCCCGTTGCCTACGCCCTCGTTCGCCCTCCGGGGCACCACGCTGAGAGTAAGGTATTTGGAGGATTCTGCTACTTTAACAGTAACGCGGTAGCGGCTCAAATGCTATCCGAGTATGGCAAGGTGGCCATTCTCGATATTGACTACCACCACGGCAACGGTCAACAGAATATTTTTTATAAGAGAAATGATGTGCTCACTGTATCCATTCACGGACATCCCTCCTTTGCCTATCCTTACTTCTCGGGATTCAAGGAAGAAAAGGGAGAAGGCATGGGATTGGGATTTAACGTAAATTTTCCATTGTCCGAAAAAATAGATGGAAAGCAGTATCGAGAGACACTTCAGCTGGCCATAAAAAAGGTAAAGGCCTTCAACCCACGATTCCTCGTGGTTGCACTTGGTCTCGACGTTGCCAAAGGTGACCCCACAGGCAGCTGGAGTCTCACCGCTCCCGATTTCTACGAAAACGGTTTGCTCATAGGAGCGCTAAAACTTCCAACGCTGATAGTTCAGGAGGGTGGCTACCGAACCGCCAACATTGGTGTTAACGCCAGAAACTTTTTTAAGGGATTGGCCACCAGCTATCCCCTATTTTCGAACCAGAAAATGCTTAAAGCATAATGACCATAGGACTAACCTACGATTTAAAAAGCACCTACCTTAAGAATGGTTTCACCAAAGAGGAGGTTGCCGAATTTGATTCCGAAGATACCATTGTTGGCTTTGAAAACGTACTTGGCGAACTTGGGTTTAACACCGAGCGCATTGGTAACATAGTGGAGCTAACGCAAGCCCTCGTTGCCGGGAGACGCTGGGACTTGGTGTTCAATATTGCTGAAGGTGTTTATGGCATTGGCCGAGAGGCACAGGTTCCAGCCATTTTGGATGCCTACAAAATCCCCTACGTGTTTTCCGATCCCCTAGTACTGAGCCTAACGCTGCACAAGGGCATGACCAAGCACATCATTCGGGACAGAGGTATTCCAACCGCCCCATTTGCCGTGGTTGAAACGCCTAACGATATTGAAAAAATTTCGCTGACATACCCTTTATTCATTAAGCCAGTTGCAGAAGGAACCGGCAAAGGAATTACAGGAAAATCGCTCGTTAGAACAAAGGAGGAATTCCGAGTTAACACCGTCGAATTACTGGAAATGTTTGGTCAACCGGTGCTGGTGGAAGAGTTTCTGCCGGGTCGAGAGTTTACCGTTGGTATTGTAGGAACGGGCAGCGATGCACACACGGTTGGCATAATGGAGATAACCATTACGGACAAATCTGCCGAAACCATCTACTCCCTCTTTGTAAAGGAGAACTACCAAAATAGGGTTGAGTATACCGTTCCTGAGCCCGAGGTTGCCCAGCAATGCTACAAGGTTGCCCTTGATGCTTGGCGAGCATTAGGCTGTAGAGATGGTGGCCGCGTCGACCTAAGGATGGACAAGCACGGAGTACCAAACTTTATTGAGGTGAACCCGCTGGCTGGGCTAAACCTAGTTTACTCCGATCTGCCCATTCTTGCCTACAAAGCAGGCTATACCTACAACCAACTCATCAAAGAAATTATGGAGTCGGCCGCAAAACGATTACACTTTAACATGCCCAAGCCATGAGTCCAAAAACGGCAGTAATCCTCTTCAACAAGCTTTCGAAGAACGCTCTAGCCGACGAGGCCGACGTGCTCGACCAAGTTCAGCTGGTTTCTGAAGCCATGCTTCAGCTGGGCTATCTTCCGGTTGCCATTCCACTTTCCATAAAGTTAAAGAAGGCGGCCAAGGCGATTGCCGCAGCCAAGCCAGAGTTTGTGTTCAACCTCGTGGAGTCCATCAACAACAAGGGCAGCTTAGTACACTTCTCACCTGCATACCTCGACACTTTAGGAATACCCTATACTGGCTCGCACACCGAAGCCATTTTTGTGACCACCAGCAAGGTGCTCACCAAGAGACTACTTGCTGCGGCTGGACTTCCTACAGCACCTTGGCATATGCCATCGAACTTTGTGGCAGATGCAGCCAAGCGCTACATCCTTAAACCAATATGGGAAGAGGGCTCACTGGGACTCGATGAGGACTCGGTGTTCGATGGAAACAACCACGAGATGGTTGAAAAAGTTAAGGAGCTGAGCGACGAAACCTACTTCATTGAGGAGTTCATCGACGGAAGGGAGTTCAACATCTCCTTACTTGCAGGGAAAAATGGACCACAGGTGATGCCGCCCGCAGAGATTCGCTTTCTCGACTACCCTGCCGATAAGCCGAAAGTGGTTGGATACACCGCAAAGTGGAAAGAGGATTCGTTTGAATACATTCACACCCAGCGAACTTTCGAATACAGCGATAGCGACATTCCACTGTTAAAAAAGTTGGAGACACTCTGCCTACAGACTTGGAACACTCTTGGATTAAGAGGTTACGTAAGAGTGGATTTCAGAGTAGATGCCAATGGCCAGCCGTTGATTCTGGAGGTAAATACAAACCCCTGCATCTCTCCCGATAGCGGCTTTGTTGCCGCCAGCAGGCAAGCCGGACTATCAAACGCACAAATGGTGGAGCGCATCATTGAGGATGCTTTTCGCAAGTAATAATCATACAAACGGGCAACCCAACATGCAAAAGGAAATCACCCTTCGAAAAGAGGTCCGGGAGTCGGACATAGAGGCAGTTCGGGATATTGTAACCTCAACCAATTTTTTTTACGACCATGAAATTCCCGTGGCCGTTGAGCTGGTAGAGGAGGCATACAGCAAGGGCAGCGAGAGTGGTTACGAGGTAATATTTGCCGATATCGATGGTAAGCCTGCGGGATACGCCTGCTATGGGTTAATTCCTTGCACAAAAACCAGCTACGATCTTTACTGGATTGTGGTGCACAACAGTCAACGGGGAAAGGGCATTGGAAAAATACTGCTCAACGAGGTTACCCGCGACGTGGAGAAGATGGGAGGTAGCGCCATCTACATCGAAACATCGGCTAAGGAGCTCTACCGTCCAACCCAAAAATTCTACGAGGCTGCCGGCTGCACCCTAGAGGCCACCTTCCGCGACTTCTACGATATTGGCGACGACAAAAGGGTTTATGTGAAGAGAATCTCTTAAAGGTCAGCAACCATAAGGCTCATCATTAATCTCGTAATAAACCAACACTTCAGATTATCCATCTGATTGGCAAAAAAGATGTGGCGATTCAGCATCTTTATGCTATTTTTACCTCCAACGACCACCTACAGGTAAACCTAGGCAATGAACTATTTCGACATAATTATTGGCATCCTTCTTATTATTGGGGCTATACGTGGATTTATAAAAGGATTTGTATCGCAGCTATTCGGCATTTTAGCACTGGTTGTTGGCATTTTTGCAGCCATAAAATTCTCCTCTTGGGCGGCAGATAAGCTTGTGATATGGTTTCACATTCAATCGGAACTATTGCCAATAATCTCCTTTTTGGTAGTGTTTGGAGTTATTGCCGTTGCCCTCATCTTAGTTGGCAAACTTTTCGATAAAGTGCTTGAAGCGGCAAGTTTGGGTATCATCAACCGTCTTGCGGGCTCCATTTTCGCAATTCTCAAAACAGCCCTTATCATAAGCGTTGTTCTCTGGGGAATAAATTTTCTCGACGCCAAAACAGGATTTCTACCCAAAGATGCAGTAAGCAGGTCAGTGCTTTATGCTCCCCTATCTAATCTTGCGCCATCGGTACTTCCATACCTTCGCATGGAAAGCAAATCGGCAAAGTCAGAATCTGGCAATAATGCCAAGTAGTCAAAATGGCGATTTCAGGAATTTCAATTAACCTGTGTGTATCCCGTAACGATACGTATGAAACACAGATAACATGGACCTTAAGTTACACCTAACTCACTAAAATAAAATATTGGAGTAGTAAAACCAACAAGGAAGTCCTTAATGGTCTTTGAACAATAAAATGCCCAAAATAAGTTTGAGGAATGACCATACAATGAAGTTGGCTGATCCCCGTTTTTCAAGTTGCCCGTATACTTCCAACCGAAAAATTATGTAGGTTTGAAAAATTTTTGAGAAAAATGAATTTTGTTGAAGAGCTAAAATGGAGAGGCATGATTCACGACATCATGCCCGGGACAGAGGAACTACTTAAAAAAGAGCTAACCACAGCATACGTAGGAATTGACCCTACCGCCGATTCGTTGCACATTGGCCACCTTGTTGGCGTTATGATGCTCAAGCACCTGCAGGCAAGCGGACACCGTCCTATTGTTCTCCTAGGTGGAGCCACCGGAATGATTGGTGATCCTTCAGGCAAGTCGCAGGAGCGAAATTTGCTCGACGAGGAGACCCTTCGGAGCAACCAGAATGCGCTCAAGAATCAACTATCCCGTTTTCTCGATTTTGAATCGAAAAAGCCAAACGCCGCCGTTATGGTGAACAACTACGACTGGATGAAGGATTTCTCCTTCTTGAATTTCATCCGCGATGTAGGGAAGCACATTACCGTTAACTACATGATGTCCAAGGACTCTGTAAAGAAACGGTTGGGTGAAGAGTCTCGGGTTGGCATGTCGTTCACCGAGTTTACCTACCAGTTGGTTCAGGGCTACGACTTCTTCTTTCTATACCAAAACTACAACTGCAAGCTACAGATGGGTGGCAGCGACCAGTGGGGTAACATTACCACCGGAACAGAGCTTATCCGCAGGAAGCTTAGCGGAGAAGCCTATGCGCTCACCTGTCCACTCATCACCAAGGCCGATGGCGGTAAGTTTGGAAAAACCGAGCAGGGCAACGTATGGCTCGACTCGCGCTACACAACCCCATACCGGTTCTTCCAATTCTGGCTAAACGTTTCCGATGATGATGCAGCCAAATACATAAAGATATTCACCATGCTCCCAAAGCAGGAGGTGGAGGCGCTAATTGCCGAGCATAGCCATGCACCACATTTACGCCTGCTCCAAAAAAGGCTGGCCGAGGAAGTTACAGTGATGGTTCATTCCCAGGCCGATTACAACAGCGCCGTGGAAGCCTCCGATATTCTTTTTGGTAAGTCTACCTCCGAAACCCTGCGCAAACTCGACGAGAATACATTCCTAGCCGTTTTCGAAGGAGTTCCTATGTTCGAAATCAACAAGTCAGAATTTGGTTCACCCATCAATGCTATTGAACTGCTAGCCGAAAAAACTAAGGTTTTCGCCTCCAAGGGTGAAATGCGGCGGCTCATTCAAGGCGGCGGTTTAAGCATAAACAAGGAGAAGTTGGATTCGGCAGAGGCTACTATTTCGCTTGCCGACTTCATAGGTAACAAATACCTCCTCGTTCAGAAAGGAAAGAAGAGCTATTCCATCGTAAGAATTTCCCAATAAAATAAGGTTATGACAGAGCCATCAAATCAGATAATCAGTTTCAATTCAGTTGTTCGCTATGCGTGGAAATACCGAATTACCCTAATTTTGGTTACCATAGCGGCGACAATTATAACCTACGGAATAACCCAGCTCATTACACCGCTATTTAAGTCTACCGCTGTGATTTACGCCTCATCACCGGTTAACTCTGGGAAAGAGGCTATTGAGGGCACAGCTAGCTACAGGGGTATAGCCGAATTTGGGAATGAGGATGAGGCCGAGCAGCTGATGGAGGTGGTTTCGAGCAATACTGTCAAGCGCAAGGTTGCGTCACAGCTAAACCTATGGGAACATTACGGTATCGACACCTCAAATCCTTTAAAAAACTACTACCTCGAAAACATAATTAGCGACAATATTAAGCTGAGTCTCTCTCGGTTTAATGCACTGAGAATTGAGGTGTACGATTTCAACCCAGCATTCTCGGCCCTGCTAGCAAACACGCTTGCTACCGAAGCTGACTCTGCATACCGTGCAGCCAGAAAAACCAGAACACTGGCTGCATATGAGGTAGTTAAAGCGCAGATGCTGCTTGCCGAAAAGGAATACAACAACGTTGTTGACTCCCTTATACACTATCGTAAGTTGGGCGTATTAGACCTTACAGAGCAGACAAGAGCTATATACAGAGCGAAGGCTGAGGCAGTAGCGCAAAACAAGATGGAAGAGGTTGAGCGACTCAACAGCATGCTCAAGCCATTGGAGCGCTATTCAGCCCAAAACATGGGACTTGAGTTCAGACTCGAAAACACGTTAAAGGAGATATCCATCCTCTCCCAAAATCTGAAGGTCGCCCAAGTTGAGGCAGAGCAAGACATTCCAAGCATTTTTGTGATCGACAAGGCTGTTGCACCCGAGATTAAAGCATATCCTAAAAGAATGCTAATCTCAATATCTACGGGAATTGCCTCGTTTGTTCTGGCACTTTTTATCCTCATGCTATCCAGCTACCTTAAAAATGAAATTTTTAACAGCAGCGTGGCAAAATCCGACAAAAAGCAATAAGCTTTTAATCTGGGTTGTCGCTCTAGTCTTTCTTCTGATTAACGGATATTTGCTCCTAAAGGGGCTACCATACCTGATTGCACTACCGTTTGTGCTCATGGCCGTTTTGCTGGTATTCGTTTCACCAGACAAAGCATTAATAGCACTCTCCTTTCTTGCACCTCTTTCCATCGAACTTCGGGTATTCAGGCCAGATTTACCATTTAGCTTTATCATCCCCACCGAGCCACTGCTACTGCTCATTCTTATTGCTCTTCTCCTTCAGCAGCTAACTAAAAACAGGCTCCCGTCTGAAATAACAATCCACCCTGTGTCGCTAGCCATACTTGCATTCCTGGCATGGCTGGCAATTGCGGCCACAACCAGTGAATACCCGCTGGTTTCGGTCAAATACATTCTGGTGAGGGCATGGTTCTTTGGTTCTTTCTACTTTCTAGCAATATCACTTTTTAGAAAAAGAAAAAATATTGAACGCTACTTCTGGGCATTTACAATAGGACTTATTCTCGTTGTGATTTACGCCATTACCAAACAGGCATCCATAAATCTCTTTTCAAAACATGCTGCTGCCGTTT
>DATKTT010000320.1:0-11960 GCA_035530955.1 Williamwhitmania sp.
GCATGGTGTTCCAGGTGCCTTTATGAGCATGTTGGGAATTACGCTGCTAAACGAGATTGTTCGTCGCAAGGAGAATTTTAACGCAGCAGAAGTGCTTGATAGGTTGCGAGAGTTGATGATTGAGGCGCTGAAGCAGAAGGGAATAATTGGAGAGCAAAAGGATGGAATGGACATGGCCTTTTGTATTTTGAATATCCAAACCAATATGTTACAGTATGCTGGTGCAAATATTTCATTGAATATTGTTTCTGTAAATAGAGAATTGACGGTTGTAGGCGCCGACAAACAACCTGTCGCTATCTTTGTGAAAATGAAACCTTTCACCAATCATGATATTCCTCTGTTGAAGGGCGATTGCATTTATTTGGCTAGCGATGGGTTTAAAGATCAATTTGGTGGCCCTCAGGGGAAGAAATACATGGTTAAACGATTCTCCGAACTACTGATGAGCATTGCCGAAAAACCTATGGAAGAGCAAAGACAGCTGCTAGATCATACCTTTGAAAGTTGGCGTGGAGATCAGGAACAGGTCGATGACTTAACAATATTGGGAGTTAGGGTCTAAGCAATTTTTAATGCTGAATTATCTTGTCAACAGTAAATTGTATACATTTGCTCAATCATGAATAAAAAAGAGGAGAGAGCCAGTTTTCTTGGAGCCGCCATTTTTATGGTGCTGTTCTTCTTCTTTGCCGTTTCATTTGCTGGAAATGTTAGCAGCAGACATGGATTTCCGCAGCAGCACGAGCAAGTTGCAGTTTCCCAAGTTCATTCCATCAATGCTGAGGCAATCCTCGTTTCTCCAACACCTTTGGTTCATGCTAATTTTGATCTGCCGGTTAAGACGCCCTTCTCAATTATCGATAATAAGTTCAGGGGCATTGCCGAAAATCGAGAAACGGCTAAGCGTATCCTTGCCATTCGACAGGTAGAAATGTCTTCAAATCCATTGAACAGACTTCAGTTTTACTACCACCTATTTTCAGCTAATTCGCGGGAACTCCCAGCGTTGAGCTAATATCACTCCATCCATTCTTTAATTTTGTCAACTCCTTTTCAAGTGAAGAGGATACTTATTGGTTAACTTAAAAATTTACTACAATGAAATCATTGCTATATTCAATCATCGCGATTTTTGTGCTTGGCATCTTTATGGGTAGCTGTAACCTTCAACCCCAAATGAAGAGCGTTTTCGTTCTCCAACCAGCAAACTCAAATGTATCAGCCGATATGCTTTCACAAACAGCAACAATAATTACCAATCGGCTGAAGTTTGTAAACACCGCTAAGTTTGAAGTTGCCGTTGAACCTGGTCAAAACCAGATAAAAGTTTCACTCGCCAACGGCTGGGATTCAACCGCTGTCCTGCAGCTTTTTAACGAAAGGGGTTTCTTGGGCTTCTATGAAACTTTTGATCACCAAGAGGTTCTTGATTTGATGAAGGGCAATAACCATCTTTTTGAATTGATGAAGAGTCAGCAGTCCAATCCTCAGGATGCAATTTTGGGTTACGCCACAGCTGACGATACTGCAGCGGTGAATAGCTATATTAAAACAACCCCAACGACGCATGGTATTAACTTTGCATGGTCGGAGATCCCTGAACGCCAAGTGTTCTGCCTCTACGCCTTGAAAAATAAACCGCTACTGACCGATGCCGATATTGAGCATGTAAATTGTAGCAATAATCAAATGGGCGGTGGCTATGCCATTGAAATGATGTTTAAAAAGCCGGCCATCGGAATTTGGGCTGACGCTACCAAGCGGAATATGAACAAGGCCATTGCCATTATGCTAGACGGTAAGGTGCTGCTTGCCCCAATCGTAATGACTGAAATTACAGGAGGTCACTCCAGCATCACTGGCCGTTTTACTCAGCTCGAGGCAAAATGCATAGCAGCTATAGTTGGTAATGGAGAACTTCCTGTAAACCTTCAGGTAGTTAAATAGATTATTTGGCTGAGTTTACATAACCAAATTCAAAAGGAAACGCCCAAAACAATTTGTTTTGGGCGTTTCTGTTTGTTGAGAGTGATTATTGCTTTTCCACAGCTATTCTATTGTCGTCGCTATCGCGATCGATTAGCTTATTCATGGGATCAATTCCTGCATATTCTGGCTTCTGATCCACAATAATCTCAAAGGTATTCTCGCCGGAATGCACTAGGTGTTTTTTGAGGTAGAGCACCTTGTCGTCCTTGCCATTTTTGTCGAGTACCCCAATATCGATGTAGTCGTTGAATGGCAACTCCGTTTCCACACCCTTCTTGGTCGACCTAAACTTCTGTGCCATTACCGTAAGGTTCACCTTATACTTGCCATCGGGAAGTGCAGTGTAGGTTGCCTTGGTTGCCCGGTTGGAATATAGGGTAATAGTTTTAAACATATCCTCAATTAGGTATTGCAAGCTGTCGGGCGTTGCATTGCTGATGTATTTCAAAAAAGTGGTTGAGATGGGGAATGGTGGTTCCCTGAATGCCCAGTCATGGTCGAAAAGAGCGAGTGCCTTGTTGAGGTTCTCCTCCCCAATGTAATCGCGAAGACCATACATTACAACGCTTCCCTTGTTGTAGTGAATGTATCCTTGATTTTCGTTCAGATAGAGCGGATTCTCTTCCTCCTGTTCATACTTGCGTGAGCTAAGGTAACGGTCGAGCTCATACTTTAGGAATTTCCGCATCTTATCGCGACCATACTCCTTTTCCATCACCATAAGAGCCGAGTACTGTGCCAACGACTCGCTCATGAGGGTTGCGCCCTGCACGTTGGCACCCACCACTTGATGCGCCCACCACTGGTGTGCAATTTCGTGAGCCGTTACGTAGAAAACGTAGTCGATGTCGGTGGTGTCCCTCAAGTCCGCAATAAAGCCAATGGCCTCGGAGTAGGGTATTGTTGTTGGGAAACTCTGGGCAAAAGTGGCATAGCGCGGAAACTCCACAATACGAAGGTTCTTGTGCTGGAACGGGCTGAAGTTCGCTTGGTAGTAGTCGAGCGATCGCTTTATGGCCTTAAACATGTTGGGAAGATTATACTCGTGCCCCTTGTGGTAGTATACTTCTAATTCAACACCCTTGTAATTCTCTCTTTCTACTTGGTAGTCTGCTGAAAGAAAGGAGTAGAAGTTGAGCATCTTTCCATCCACCCGATAGCTGTAGTAGTTACGGTTGTTTTCCGTCCACTGCTTAACCAGCCTTCCGGGTGCTAGGGCCACCTGATCGTGAGCAGTGCTGACCACCGCTTTAAAGTGAATCCAGTTGCCGTCGTTTCCAAGGTAGGTGTTGTTCCACATGGCTGTATCGTTGATGGGGGCCATGCGCTTGCGTTCGGGGAGGTCATACTTTTTTCGCTTGTCCTTGTCAGTTAGCTCAAGGTCTTCGTTGTAGCCAATGGTGGGGAATACCTCCTTATTGTTGAAGAAGGAACCATTGTTTACAAGAAAAGTTTCCGGTTTACCGTTGGTGAAACCTCTTTTGCGGTAGCTGTAGCGGAAGTTAATAGGAAGGCTATCACCTGGTTGTAGCAGCTTTGAAAGCACCGCACGGTATAGGCCATAATACTTGTCCACCAGCACTATGCTGTCGCTCCCCAAGTTGAGCGTGTTAATGGTTAGTTTTTCTGATGGTATGTTGAAGTAAACCGTATCGATAGGTTTGTTTTCGAAGTTCTTAAGGTAGAGTGTACCAGCAAGGTCAAGTTGCTTTTTGTGCGGGAAAATATCCACCACCACATCGGCATCCACAATTTTAGGTTGAGGCTTCTTTTCTATCCACTTATAGGTTTTTTCGAACTTTACGGCCATCTTCTCCTGATGCTTCGATGTTTCGAAGTGATTAATTACGTGGGTATTGTAGAAGATAAATCCTCCAACTCCCAAAAAGGCAGCAGCAAGAACACCAAACCCCGCCTTCATTATCTTGGGCGAAAAGCGTTCTTTTGCCCGTCGAAAGGCAGCCTTGGGACCATACTCTGTTCCACGTTGCCAGAAGAGGTTCGATACCAAAGCCAGCATTGCTGCAAAAAGTCCCCAGTATATGGTGAACCATATTACGGCCGTTAGGAATGGTCCGTAGCCATTCATGTCGGAATAGATGTAGGAGGGGATTGCGTTGGGTCGAAATAACCCATCTTCCAGTCCTAACTGATACAGAACGGACATGGTGAGATAATATGCCATCACCATTACAAACCCAACAAACTTATTGCGCGAAACAACCTGGATAAGCATGATGAGCGAAAGCAGGATGGCATATTTGGCAAAGTTGAAGATGTAGAGTTGCTCTAAGTATTGCCCTATTTCGAAGTTGTAGTAGGAGTGTCCAATTTGAACGCCAATACAGGTGAACATTACCACCGTGAGAACCAGAATGGTAATCAACAGCATGGCAATGTACTTCGACATAAAGGTGACCCAAGAAGGCACTGGCAGCGCATCGTAAATTTGGTTGAGTTTTACGGAGCGCTCTTTCCATACCAGCTCACCGCTAAAGAAGGTGAGAATTATGATTATAAAAAGCACAAAGCTGCCGCCTATCGATTGTAACATGGAGTAGGTTACCGGGTAGTAGCGGGTATCGTACATCGAACCAAGGCTTATGCTCCCGGAGGCAACGAGTCCAATGCCAGCTACCATTATGGCGATAAAGGCCATGTCCACCGCAATGCCCTTGAAGTAGAGCCATGACTGCTTTATACAAAGTTTCAGATAAAGAATGCCTTTAAAAGTTGGAACTAGCCTAGGAAGAGCAACCGATTTTGACTTTTCGTCCGTGCCATTGGTAACCTTTGCCTTATGCAGCGAAGATGGCGTAGTAAAGGAGAATTTTCGGTAGGTTAAAATGACAGCCAACGCTCCAATTGCCACCCAAATAATTCTGTTGAGTATAAAGTAGGTGTCGGCGGTGAGAAATTTGGTGTTAAATTCGGCAATGGTCCAGTAGCGCGACATTTCACCGAGCGATGTTAGGCCAAACGGATCGAGAAGTGCAGCTAAATGGTGGTTGTCGAGGTTGCCCAGTAAGTTAACAGCAATAATGTATCCAATAAGTAGAATCACATTACCTAGGTAGCTGTATACCATCTTTTTTGTAGCGGTGGCAAGAGCAAAGAAAATGGATCCTGAAAACAGAATGTTAGGAATGGCAACCCATAGAAATGGTTGGAAGTATGCCCAAAGGCTAAATGGTCCCAACTTTCCGGGATGTATTCCAAACAGGTGTGCCGCTGCAATACCAATCATTGCACCAATGGGAATGGCAAGAAATACCAGAATGGTCATGAAGAGTGAACCAAAGAATCGTCCACCCAAGTATTGCCATTTGGTAATGGGCAATGAGTATATAAAGTGGTGCGTGTCGTGGTCGTAGTCGCGTATTATGGGTGTGCTCATCATGGCCGATGACACCATAATACCAAAAGCGGTAAAAATCCCGGCAAGAACTGCAAAAACGTAGGGAGCATTCTTATTTGCACCTGCCGGTATCATCCCAATGGATACATTTTCGCTCACCAGCATGGTAATGGTGAAGAACAGAAAGATGCCAAAGTAGATGTAGGTTGCTGGACGTCGGAGTCGGTAGTTTATTTCGAATAGAAATATTTTTCGGAACATGGCTTTCGGTTTAGTTGGTATTGCGAATGTTCGAGAAATAAACGTCGTCGAGCGAGGGCTCTGCCGCGCTGAAACCATTGCCCGGATTAACTTCGCTTATGATAGTGATTTCCAATTTTCCTCGCAAGAGTTTAGTGGATATTACGTTCATAGTTCCGTACTCTGCCAATGCTTGTTTGTCGATGAGCTTACGATACACTTTTCCGGTTAGCGTGTCGATAATCTCCTCTGGCTTACCCTGAAGCAGTACTTCTCCCAGATTAATGATGGCCATTTGGTTGCAGAGACTCTTCACATCCTCAATGATGTGGGTGGAAAGAATTACAACCACGTTTTCGCCAATTTCGCTAAGTAAGTTGTGAAATCTGTTACGCTCGGTTGGGTCCAGCCCAGCCGTGGGTTCATCCACAATTATAAGGTTAGGACTTCCAATAAGTGCCTGAGCAATGCCAAAACGTTGCTTCATTCCTCCTGAAAAACCTCCTAGATTTTTGTTTTTATGCTGATATAGATTAGTCTTTTGTAATAGTGCGGAGACCAACTCTTTGCGTTCCGACTTTTGGGATATGCCCTTCATTTCGGCTATATGGTTTAGCAGCGTTTCGGCAGTAACCTTGGGGTAAAGGCCAAACTCTTGTGGAAGATATCCCAGCGTTTTTCTTACCTCCGGCTTGTTGTGCAGCATGTCGAGGTCGTCGAAAAAGGCGCTGCCGCTATCAGCTTCTTGGAGTGTAGCCAGCGTTCGCATGAGCGTAGATTTTCCCGCGCCATTGGGACCAACTAACCCAAACATACCGGTGCTAATTTCTAAGTTAACGTTTTTCAAGGCCTGAACGCCATTGGGGTAGGTCTTGCTTAGGTTTTGGATCTTTAGTAGCATAGTTTCGCTTTTTGTATTACCTGATATGTTAGTCGATTAAGCAGGCGAAAAGTTACAAATTGATTGTGGATTTAATTTAAGAGCTAGATTATTTGTTCAAACATTCTAGCAGTTCTGAAAATATGTGCTTGGTAAAATATGGATATTCTGATTTATTTGAACCGATTCACAAGCAAATTTTTTTTGGCCAACTGGTGATCGCTCACTTTACGATTTATTTAGACGAATTCTAATTTCGATTTCCGTTACAAGGTCAGCGTTAGATTTCCTTAAGCGGATCATTGCGATAACTGTTCAGTTTGAAAAATAAGTAAGGAATGCTTTGCTTCGGCTTACTTTAAGGTTTAAATTGCACAAGCAACAGTCATAGCTCCTAGTTCTGTAACAAGACTTTATTTCGCTTAGTTCTAACAATAAACTAAAAACCATGTCAATGTTTTGTAATCAATGTCAGGAAACAGCTAAGAATATAGGCTGTACCATCAACGGAGTTTGTGGAAAAAAAGAGGCCACCGCTAACCTTCAAGATATATTGGTGTATGCAGGCCAAGGATTGGCTACTGTTGCTGTTGAAGCTCGCAAAAAGGGTATTAATACTAATGCAGAGAGTAAACACATCGTTAACTGTTTATTCATGACCATTACCAATGCAAATTTTGATGATAGATCAATTATTGAAGCAATCAAGGTTTGTAATGGCTTTCGCGACACTCTAAAAGGTAAAGTGAACTATAAAGGTACGGAAGACTTGGTTAGTTGGAGTGCTTCTTCTGATGCCGAATTCCATGAAAAGTCCACACACGTTAGCACCCTTAATTTTGATACTAACGAGGATATTCGATCACTCAAACAGTATGTATTATTTGGTCTAAAGGGAATTGCCGCTTATGCTGAACATGCGTTTAACTTGGGGTTTGAGGAGCAAGATATTTATGACTTCATTGAGGAGGCTCTTTTAAAGATTACAAAACCATCAGATTTAAGTAGTATGCTCGACCTAGTTCTGCGAACAGGTGAGTATGGTGTTAAAGTTATGACGCTGCTAGATAAGGCCAACACCACCTCTTTTGGAAATCCTGAAATTTCAACTGTCAATATCGGGGTTGGCAAAAATCCCGGTATCTTAATTAGTGGTCATGATTTAAAAGATTTAGAGCAGCTGCTTATTCAAACCGAAGGTAAGGGGATCGACATTTACACTCACTCTGAAATGTTGCCGTCGCATGCTTATCCAAAGTTGAAAAAGTATAAGCACCTCGTGGGTAATTATGGCAATGCTTGGCATCGACAGTTGGAAGAGTTTGAAACTTTCAATGGGCCAATCCTTTTTACTACAAACTGTTTAGTTCCTCCACGCAAAACTACCACCTACAACGATAGAGTATTTACGACTGGTGCAACGGGTATGCCGGGGTGGAAAGTTTTGGATAAGAAATTGCCAAATGGGCATAAAGATTTTTCTGAAATTATTGAGTTGGCAAAGAAATGTAAGCCACCACAAGAAATTGAAAAAGGGGAAATAACCATTGGCTTTGCTCACAATCAGGTTTTATCTCTGGCCGATAAGATTCTTGAAGCCGTAAATTCTGGTGCGATTAAAAGGATGGTGGTGATGTCGGGATGTGATGCTAGACAAAAAACGCGGGAATACTATACTGAGTTTGCAAAGCACCTACCCAAAGATACTGTAATACTTTCCTCCGGTTGCGCAAAATATCGTTACAATAAATTAAACCTCGGAAACATTAACGGAATACCAAGAGTACTTGATGCAGGACAGTGCAATGATTCTTACTCTTGGGCATTTGTGGCTTTAAAGTTGAAGGAAGTTCTTGGTTTGGATGATATCAATAAGTTGCCAATCATATTCAATATTGCGTGGTATGAGCAGAAAGCAATAATTGTTCACTTAGCACTGCTCTATCTTGGCATTAAGAATACACACATAGGCCCAACACTCCCCGGATTTTTAACACCGAATGTATTAAAGATTGTTCAGGAAAAATTTGGTGTTCAAGTAAGCACTACCGTTGAGGAAGACATGAAAATCTTTGAACTAAATTAGTAGAATACCATGGAACAAGATGAGCTCATTTGCAGCTGTAATGAGATTTACAGAAGTGAAATTGTGAAAGCCATTAGGGAGAAACAATTAAAAACCGTTGATGAAGTTGGTGAGGCAACAACAGCTGGAACTGTTTGTGGGCAATGCCAAGACGATATCCAATTAATTCTTGACGAACTGAATAAGTAACAATGGAGTTTCAACTTTAAATTATTGGAGGAGTGTGGTTTAACAGTTACTTAACATCGAATATATTTTGTGTTAGCAAAGTGAGTGTTTCGCCAGCTCTTCTAATGATTTATATTACAGAATGTTCTTTGATTTTTTCAACTTCAATTTTTTCCCCAGTTAACTGATACTAATTTGGGCATTGTAACAAATGTTACAGTTCGTGATTAGGTATTGTGCCATCTTGCAGAATAAAACCTTATTTGAGTATTTTTAAAATGGAGAATTTTACGGTTAAGGGTTCACCCGGCCAAGGGCTTTTGGGAACTACGCTTGGTTTCTTTTTTGGATTTGCAGCAGTTTCACTTTATGGTCCAACTGCCATCAAGTTTAAGGAGGCATTGGAGTTAACTCCTGCCATGATTGGACTTTTGGTTGCCATACCTGCTCTTTCTGGTTCCTTGCTGAGGATACCTTTTGGCGCATGGGTAGATACCACCGGCGGTAAAAAGCCATTCCTTATACTCATGATACTGTCGGTGATTGGATTGGGCGGCGTTACCATGCTGCTCAATTTTGCCTATCCAAATAATATGCATGGTTTGTATGGTCTAATTCTATTTTTTGGCTTTTTGAGTGGAGCTGGCATTGCAACCTTCTCTGTCGGGATTGCGCAAACTTCATACTGGTTTCCAAAAAGTAAGCAGGGGATGGCTCTTGGAACCTATGCTGGTCTTGGAAATCTTGCTCCTGGGCTCTTTTCGGTAATTCTCCCTTTTTATCTTCAGAGTTTTGGTTTCATTTCAGCTTATTTCGCATGGTTCCTATTTTTAGTTCTTGGCACCATTACCTATATATTTCTTGGCAAGAATGCCTACTATTTCCAATATCTCAAGGCAGGAAAAAACAAGGAGGAGAGTAGGAAATTATCCATCGCTCTTGGTCAGGAAAATTTCCCTGCTGGCAATGTTAAGGATAGTCTTATTAATTCGGCCAAAGTCAAAAATACATGGGCATTGGTGGCTCTCTATTTCACCACTTTCGGCGGTTTTATTGCATTAACTGCATGGTTCCCTGTATACTGGAGTCAGCTACATGGATTCACCGTGCTAAAGGCGGGGCTGTTTACTGCAATATTTTCAATAACTGCTTCGCTTATTCGTGTATATGGTGGAAAGTTTGCAGACAAGATGGGGGGCGAAACGGTTAGTCTCATTTCACTATTGATGGTTCTATTAGCATCAATTATTCTTTCCTTCGATCAATCGGTAGTTGTTGGCTTTTCTACCACCTTGCTGCTTGCAATAGGAATGGGAATAAATAATGCGGCAGTATTCAAGTTAGTTCCCGAATATGTGCCCAAGGCAATTGGAGGTGCGTCTGGTTGGATTGGTGGTCTTGGAGCATTCGGTGGATTTGCCATTCCTCCAATTATGGGTGCCATTGCCAGCGCAAATGGAAAAGAGGGATATGCAATGGGATTTATTGTATTTGCTGTATTGGCAAGCATAAGTATTGCAATCGTTCTGGTTTTAAAAAGGCAGCATCGTCGTATTATAGCATAAGGGTAAATCCTGTGTGGCAGAAACCATAGTCTGAAGTTAAATCTAAAACGTACATCATGAGCCTCTTAAACAAGTTGTTCTATTTTAGCAGTTCGGTGGGTAAAACGGCTGACAACTATGTGGCAATTACTGACGAAAATCGTAGTTGGGAGCGTATGTACCGTAATAGATGGCAGCACGATAAGATTGTTAGGTCCACACACGGAGTTAACTGCACTGGATCTTGCTCATGGAAGATATTTGTGAAGAATGGGCTGGTTACGTGGGAAACCCAGCAAACTGACTATCCACGCACACGACCTGGTATGCCCAATCACGAACCAAGGGGATGTCCTCGCGGGGCGAGCTACTCATGGTATCTTTATAGCGCGAATAGAGTTAAATATCCAATGATTCGTGGTGAGTTGGTTGCTGCCTATAAAGAGGCAAAGGCTCGTCTTTCTGATCCGGTAAAGGCATGGGAGTTTGTGGTTAACGACCCAAGTATTTCCAAAAAATATAAAGCAGCTCGAGGATTGGGTGGTTTTGTACGTGCCGATTGGGAGGAGGTGAACGAAATTATTGCGGCGGCCAACATATATACCATTAAAAAATTTGGCCCCGATCGGGTAGTTGGATTCTCTCCAATACCTGCCATGTCGATGGTGTCGTATGCTGCTGGCACACGATATCTCAGCCTAGTGGGCGGAACAGTACTCAGCTTTTATGATTTTTATTGTGACTTGCCACCAGCGGCACCGCAAACATGGGGCGAACAAACCGATGTGCCGGAAAGTGCCGATTGGTACAACTCTTCATTTCTTATGCTTTGGGGTTCTAACGTTCCTCTTACTCGCACGCCCGATTCTCCTTTTTATACTCAGGTGCGCTATAAAGGTACAAAATCGGTGGTTATTGCACCCGATTACAGCGATGCAGTGAAATTTGCCGATTTATGGATAAAGCCTCGACAGGGAACGGATGCTGCACTGGGTATGGCAATGGGGCACGTAATACTGAAAGAGTTTTACCTCAATAGGAAGGTCCCATATTTTGAGAAGTATGCTCGTCATTACTCCGACCTACCTTTTTTGGTTAAAATTGAGGAAAAAGATGGAAAGTTTTTGTGCGGTACCATTCTTAGGGCCAGCGATATGGAGAATAACCTCAATGCTGGCGATAATCCTGAATGGAAACCAATATTAATTGATGAAGTTTCTGGGAACTATGTGGTACCTAATGGCACCATTGGTTCAAGATGGGAAAAGAAGCAGAAATGGAACCTAGAACTTAAGGATAGCAAGTCTGGGGCTAACATTAACCCAATGCTTTCTATTATTGAAAATCA
The DNA here is from genome assembly GCA_035530955.1 of Williamwhitmania sp. Taxonomy (GTDB): domain Bacteria; phylum Bacteroidota; class Bacteroidia; order Bacteroidales; family Williamwhitmaniaceae; genus Williamwhitmania. Next base: position 11,617 of record DATKTT010000320.1, read on the forward strand.
TGAGGAGGTTATTAATGTTCAATTTCCCTATTTTGGTGGTGAGACATTTAAGCACGAACATTTTTCTGCAACCGACCATAACGATATTATTGAGCGCAAGGTTCCGGTTCGCCGGTTGATGACACAAAAGGGGGAGGTGTATACCTGTACCGTCTTTGATCTAATGCTCGCTAATTACGGGATTGATAGAGGATTCGAAGACTCCAATGCAGCCAAGAGCTACGACGATAATCTTCCTTTTACTCCTAAGTGGCAAGAGTTAATTACTGGAGTTCCTTCACAGCATATTATTTCTACGGCCATGCAATTTGCCGAAAATGCTGCTGCAACCGAAGGTAAGTCGA
>DATKTT010000321.1:0-4730 GCA_035530955.1 Williamwhitmania sp.
AGCAATCCTTTCCAGAATTTTTGCCCGTTTATACTCGAGATTTTCTTCAATAAATGGCAGCAACGATTCGGCCACCTCTCTTACAGCCTGATGAAACTCAACTTCACCAGGATTTTTGGCGATAATGTTCGCCATAAAATCAGTTACTAGTGTTGACATAGCATCAAAATTTAAGTAAGGAAAAGAAAGAACACCCATCAAATGTACGCCATTTGTAGCTCGATATCAATTAATTATATGATTTTGTTTGCTGTTTAGTTCTGCTGGTGTGCAGCGTAATAGTAGCGCGCGCTAGAAATAGGTTGTTGTTTGGCTGTGGTAAAAAAATGGAAAATTACTCCCTAAAAGTTTTGGCTAGTACTTAGGATTCGATAGTGCTGTGTCCACTATTCATCAATTTATAAAAAGTAGTAATTAGCCATTTAAATCGTTTAATAATATGCAATACGAGGTATATAACGAGGATCAGTGCAAGCTTATCGTGAATTTCGATAAAAGTCTTTCGTGTTACCTCGTCACCGTCCATTATCCTTATTAGCCATGGTATATATCCTGTTATGGCAACCAGAGTAAAGAGTATTGTTAGTGTAATTAGCTGTATGTTTTTTGCTATAAGTTTTTTCCTAATCACCATGCTGTACCATTTCCAATGCAGAACAATGTGAAACACCATGAAAAGCGAGAGTATAATAATGGATACCTTGTGTATACTGGACCAGCCAGAATAGCTTATTCCTAAAGCATGGTCATTTATGGCAATATCACCATGATTACCCATGTGATATTTTACCTGTATTAATAAGCCCGAAAATACCATTATAAGGCTTGAGAAAAGCAACCCTAGATTTACTGCAAAGCTATACGCGTGCCTTTTCATTACCTGTTTGTTTGTGAAAATTTCACCTAAAGCATCACACTTACTGCTTTTATGCATTTCTAACAGCCTATGCAGCTGCCACCTGCTACAAATTTAGCATGTTTATGCCAGAGTAAATATAGTTTTCCTATGGCATATTAAGAATTTTCCGGTGCTTATCGGTAACGTCGCTATCGCGAACTTCACGCTGAACTTTTAGGCTAGAATCAGGCCCCTACGGCTGTGGTAATCCCGCCCATTGAATGTCCAAGCAGGAGCGGAGGAGGAGTATCAAACCAGCAACATCATCTGCATGGTCCTCATATCGGTATCCATAATCTGGTGCGCTCGACTGTCCATTTACCCTGGCCAAAGTTAGTTGATTATGATACATGGCTATAATTTAGACGATTATGTAACGGCCGGCGGTATGAAATCGTTGGGGATTGGGGGCTACTATCCTGTCCAGTTACACCGAACTTGATGCGGGGCAAGATGCTCGAATAGCCACCTTTATATCAAACGTTTTATGACCGTATAGTAATTTTTATATCTCTTTATAATCGTTTTCAGAGTAATGTTTTTTCATCAGTTTAAACTTACCAAACTGATATTTTGATTTTTGATTCAATAGTTTTTCAGCTTCGTATTTCTCTGAAAATCCAACGATATCTTTTATATCCTGAATTTTATTTTTATATCTAACAATGTTGTTTAGAATATTAAAGATTAAATCATCTGTGAAAAGTAAGTCCTGAATTTCTATTAATTTGATATCACCGTTATGAACAAAATTACAGCGCTTTTTATAAACATTTCTTATTCTAAAATCATATTTTTCACTTGCCCACTCTTCATTCCAACCCAAAAAATATTCACATCTACTCACTAGTTTATCAGAAATCTTTTCTCCTTCTTTTGTTAAAAGCATCTCAAGAGCAATTACATTCCACAGTAAACAAAATGGTAAATCATTGGAATTTTGACTTTGACCAATCATAACTGCAGCACGATGTAAAATTGTCCTCCATTTTATACTTACCATTGATACTCCGCCTATAATTTTCAGTAATTCAAAGAAGAAGAATTTTTTATGGAAAGAAATCCATTTCTTATCCAGAATAAATGGTGCTGGGTTAAAAATAGTTTTCACTCCATGTGTGAATTCTTTGTGGCGTTTGTTAATGTCAATAGTGCTGTAAATAAGTGCTTTATCTGAAGTTTTAATTTCAATTCGATTGTTAAAATTTCTTCTTAACCAGCCTAATTGAGATAATGAAAGAATATTTAATTCTTCCCTAACAATCCGAATGCAGTCTTTTTGTTTTTCTTTAGGTTTACCTCTATATGGCAGAACTGCAAAAGTTTTCGATGATTGAAAAAAATCCTTGAATATCTGTTTAAAACCATTATCATTTTGTGAAATTATTTCTGTTAAATCAGATAATGTTGCAGGTAGACCTAGCCTTTTTCTAATCCTTGGAAGTTTTTCTCTTGTAACAAATGTAACACGATTTACAACAAATTCTTCGTTAACCTCCTTTGTCAGTCTAAGGCCCTCGATAGGTATTATAAATATCCATTCACCATCTTTATCTGTTAATTGTGTCATTCTGTTATAGTTTGTTACAAGTATCGTTTATAACCCCACCAAAATTGGGGTTATACATTCCAATTTGGGTGGATAACCACACCTTTTAGTGTGGTTTATTTTTCTCTAATGTAGAGATATTTTCATAAATTCTCAAATGAATACTTAAGGAACAATGAATGTTCCGCTACGCTGCTGATAGCAGAAAAAGAGGCAAATGCATCTAACCCAAAATAATGACTGTATATGTAACTCGGTTATTTTTCAAGATCCAAAAAGTATAGTGTTGTGGTCTTATCCATTTCTTCGCTAACGTCCAAGTCATACTTGAAATTAGTGATTACCCACACATCCTTTGGTTTATAGAACTGAAAAGTAAACCGAATGGGCATCCTATCATACTTTACAAAATAGCTAAGCTGTAAGTAACAGGTTCCTGCTTTCTTCTGGGCAATTAGTTCATATCCGTTGTATTTCCCTACTTGTTTCAAAACTAGGTCCAATTGGGATTTCAAATTACTAATGGCACTGTCTGCAGTTTTTGTCCATCTGTTTTCAGCATACAAATCATCAATGGCCTTATCAGCTCCAACTTGTTCATATTCTACAAAGAATTTTTTCACTCTTTCTTCAGCTTGCTTGCCAGAATTGCTTTGGCAACTAGCAAATATGGTGGTTGCAAGAAAAAGAAAAATCAACTTCGATTTTATGTTATTTTTCATAATGGTCTAATATAGTTTGCGCCAAGTTCGTTCGCTGGGATTAAAGTTTTGAATGCTATATCAAATATATGAAGTTTTTATCACTTTAATTATTGGAGGTATTTATTTATAGATTTTTGAGAAAGCGTCATAAAAAACGCCGCCCATTTGGACAGCGTCTCTTTTATGAATAGTTGGAGTTTAGAACAGCCCTTTCAGCTTCTTCTTCAGCGCCTCCTTGGCCTTCTCTTCGGCCTCCTTCTTCTTCTGGTCTATTTCGTCCTTGTGCTCTTCGAGCAGCTTCTTGGTCTCATCCTTTACCGTCTCTTTCACCGCCTCCTTGGTGCTGGTGCTGGTGGATGCCGAGCTGCCGGAACCCATACCGGCCAAGGTAACCTTGGGGGAGGTGGTGGTGCCAACAACCTTAAACTTCACGTCGATTTTTTCGGGCAGCTTAACCTCCTTGCCGGCTAACTGTGTTTTGGCAAGCAGCGTGCTTGCAAGCTTGGAAGCGGCGTCGCCAAAGTATTTGGAGGGAACGCTCAGATCCACGTTATAGTCAAGCGATTGATCAAGCCCGTTGCGCCCGCCAAAGGTGAGGGCAATGTCGTCCATCTTCAGGGTCGATGGTGCCACGTTTACCCAGCCGTCCTTAATGGTAAAGCTTACGTTAAGGTCCTTAATTGTATTGGAGCCACCCTTCATCTTCAGCAGCTTATTCATCTGGTCGAAGGTGCTGGAGTTAACCAGCTGTAGGTTTTGCGACTGTAGCTTACCTGCACCGTCAATGGATTTCAACACGGGACTCATGTGCTGATCTATCAGGGTGAAGAAGGCGAACTTTAGCGAGATGTTGCCCTGGCAGTTCTTTGCAATGGGAGCCATTTTGTCGAGCATGCTAAACGAGGTGGTGGCCTTTTGTATGTCGAGGTTCTTAATGTCGAGATCGAGGTCAGCCGATGGCTTGGTGGTATCGGCCGTATTGTAGGTTCCCGAAACCAACATGCTTCCGTTGAACAGATCCATGTGCAGCTTATCCATCAAAACCTTGCCATCCTTTATTACCATGGCTCCACCGAGGTTGGTCATCTCCATTTTGTCGAAGAGCACCTTCTTGAGGCCGGTATTCAGCGTAAAGTTGATATTCTTTGGCACAAACACCGTTTTCATAGCCGAGGTATCGGTGGTGGCCGTTGTGGTGGTTGTGGTGTCGGTCATAAACTCGTTTAGGTCGAGCAGGTTGGAGTTAAAGGCAAAGTCGCCACGAATGGTTCCATTCTTGAAGACGTAACCGAGGAAATTTTCTACCCGTCCCTTCAGGCTAAGGTCGCTCTTGCCAATGAGGCAGTCGAAGTTGTCGAGCTGAACGTAGCGCGGGGTAAACTCCATCTTGGAACTTGGTATTTTAAGGTCGGCAGGGAGATCAGGAGTCTTCATCTCAAAGTTTTTCAGCTCTATGGAACCGTCCATCTTCATGTTATCGTAATCCTGCTTCTCTATTTGTGACATTTTAACCGCCATGCTTACCGCTGCGGTAACCACACCCTTCATGGTGAGATCCTTCATTGGCACCACGTCGGCT
>DATKTT010000322.1:0-7931 GCA_035530955.1 Williamwhitmania sp.
TTGTTTTGCTTATATATTTTTAGTAAAACGATGAAAATAATATCAATCTATTACTATATTCGCTTTTCGAAATCGTAAAGCAATGGCTGACAAGTTTGAAGTAGATGAAATTGACAGGAAGATACTGTCGTTTCTAGTGAAAAATGCCAGAATGCCCTTTCTGGAAATAGCACGGGAATGTGGCATCAGCGGTGCTGCTATTCATCAGCGGGTGAAGAAAATGGAGGATGCCGGCATTATTGCGGGCAGCCAGCTGGTGGTGAAACCCAAGGCATTGGGCTTTGACGTTTGCGCCTTTGTTGGCGTTCAGCTCTCACAATCGAACCAGTACCCCGGCGTGGTAGAGGCACTAAGAATTATGCCAGAGGTGGTGGAATGCCATTTTATTACTGGACCTTATGCGGTGATGCTGAAGCTCTTTTGCCGCGACAATGAGCACCTGATGGAGGTGCTGGTAAACACAATTCAGAACATTCCCGGTATTTCGAATACGGAGACCTTTATTTCGCTCAACCAGGCTATCGAGCGCCAGGTCTACGTTAAGGAGCCTCATATTAAGAAGGCAAAAAAGTAATAGGAGTATTATCTCTTTGTAATAGTTGAGGCTTGAACAGGGTGATGCCGGTTCAAGCCCTTTCTGTCTGTGGGCATCAACGTGTGGTTGTTATTCCAGCCTGCAGCCTGGCGGGTTGTGCTATTTGTAAGATGCAGTCTCAGTGTGGTATTCCTTGCGCTATCTTCCGCCACGAGAATCTCTCAAATTGTTGTTAACCAATAATCGCTTGTTTTCTACAGCGCTTATTTGAGCGAAGAAATGCATGTTTTGTAATCTTCGGCCATGTTCTCACTGAAGTTATTCGCTCTTTCGTTGCCCGGGTAAGGCTTTTCACATGCTCCTTCATTGCCTCGCGTATGGTGGTTCGCTCTTTTGTATTCTACTGGTGTTCCTTCGTGCTGGCTACCAGCATCTCAGCTTGTTAACCGTTTTATGAGCACAGTGGCTGGTTTTTGTGACTAATTTTTGTGTGCTAAATGGCCCTGGTGAGGGTTCTTCTAGACCTTTTTGCTGCAGGAAATCTGTTGCGGTTGTCGCTATGCGAAGGCGGTGATTTTCAGAATACCGCCAACTCTTCGTGGTTTTTTACGTGAAGGAGGCTTTGCTCAAAAAAAGCGGTAGGCATATTGCAGCGCAACGTTGGTCTTCTGTCTCTCCTACTTTGCCGTTTGCCTGTAGCTATCAGGATTCTGGTGAAAAATAGTAACGAGGTAGGCGTATAGGTCGGGCTGCTGATTCTTCATTTTTTTGGGGTCATCGAAGAAGTACTCGCTAGCCACGGCTAGGAACTCGGCGTTGTTGGTCAGGGCGTATGGGTTGATGTTAGATTCTCCCTTCTCAATTCTGGCAATCTCCTTTTTTATCTCCTTGAGCCAAGCGAGGGAGTAGGAGTGCTCCATCAGTATTTCAGGAATTCCGTCGATGTCGCCATCGGCCTTGTCGATGAGGTGGACAAACTCATGGATTCCCACGTTGTGCGTAAGCCGTTGCCCATCGAAAGCGCGCTCTAGGTCGGGCTTAGAGAGTATAACTTCACCGTTGAGGAAACCACTTCCCACCATGCCAAGGATGTTGCGGTGTTCCACCGTTGGGCTGGTTTGGAAGCTGTCGTCGAAGGAGTTGGGGTAGAGCAGCACCTCGGTTACGTTGGGGTAGCCATAGTAAGGGAGCGCAAACATGGGAATAATGGCACTCGCGGCCACAAACAACCTATCCTCGTTGGTCACTTCGGTGTCAATTCCATTGATGTTTTTTTTTGCCAAGAACTGCAGAATCCGCTTTTCAAACTCCACTTTTGCCTCAGCCGAAAGTTTTTTGTAGTAGCGTATGCGTTGTAGCATGATAGACCGGAACTCTTCAGGGAACGGTTTTTTAAGCAGTTCTGGATGCGAGGGCTGCCGCCTTACAACACCCTTGTAAACAACGTAGGCAGCGAGCAGAAAAAAGATAATGGAGAAAATGGTTATTGCTGTTTGGCCCATGGCTAATGTGTACTGATTTTTACAAATGTAGAATTAATTTCAAGTGGGCTATGACTTTCGCTAATACGAAGGGACATAATTGCTTGTGTGTATTTTCTTCCAAATTGGCAGTGGCGAAAAAGTTAATCGACTTGAAAGTTGGTTGCCAAGAAAATTATTGTACTTTTAGGTAAGTAATAGATGTAGTGAATATTGATGGGTTGAAAATTTGTTACCTCCATTGTGATACAAATAAACAGGAACTTAATAAAATCATAAAACTAACCAAACCAGCAACCTATGAAAAACATTTTAACCTTAATTGTAATCTTGGCCACAGTTGGTTCGGGATATTCTCAAAAATTTCATTATGGATTTGGAGCAGGGGTAAACTATACTAGCTTGGTATTTAATCGTTCAGATTTTGAAAGCCCCAAGTATAAAGTGGGATTTCAGATTAATGCTGTTGTGGGGTATAGCTTTGGCGAGAAAATTGGAATCAGGCTTGAACCCGGATTTGCGAAAAGAGGTACAGTGTTAAGTTATCCCGGCTTCCCTGACTCCAATATCAACCTCGACTATATCACACTTCCCCTGCTGCTTCAATATTCTCCCGTTAGAAACTTTTCTATTCTCCTCGGTCCCGAATGCTCCTACCGAATAACGGCAAACGCTATAACCAATGGTAGTTCAACCGATTTAACCTCCATTTACGACAGCAAGTTTGATGTTGGCATTAATGCCGAAATCGCCTACAAAGTTTATAACAAGTTGGAGTTGGGATTGCGATATAACAGAGGTTTTATCTCAACAATTAAGGATTTAAAATACACCGATGGCTATGGCAATGACATGGGGAAGGCAACTGCATGCAACCAAGGAGTTACCTTGGCTCTTACGTATATGATAAAATAACAACCGTTGTAAATACTGCCGGTCTAAAAGCATGCCAATATTCTAAAGAAGGGTTAATTCTGAAAACCTACACTGTTAACTCTTCGATTAGTTTTTCCATCTCCGCCGCCGCGCGAGCCATTACGGCACTCACGTTACTTTCGGCCATTTGGCTCATGGCGGAAACGCTGAGTCTTGAGATGTAGGTTTCCCCCAACTTATTCTGATAGACCGAAACTCTGCAGGGCATCAGCGCTGAGTAGTGTCGCATATCGTCGGAGAAGAGCAGATCGGCGGCGATGGTCGGGCTGCACAGCTCAATTACTTTTACTGGATCAACGGCTATTCCAACCGAGGAAAGCGTTTGCATGAGGTCGTGAATGGCTGGTACCCTCCAGCCTGCTTCGGTTGCTTTTTCCAGAATCAGCTCCACTGTTCGTTCCAGTTCGAACTTACTTTTACTTACTTCTACCATGGTCGTAAATATTTAAAGTTTGGATAGATGATTACTTTTTGGTTCAAAAATGTTGCGCCCAAAATATGCTACATCAACCTGTTAGGCATTGGCATATAATTATTAACAAAAACGGCGGCGAATCGTTGCATTTTTCCTATTTTGACAAACCAATTTAGAGAACAATATATTTGTTTAACCCTAAATACCGACAAAATGCTTCCAGTTGACTACCACATGCATACCACCTTTTCCGACGGCAAAGCCGACCATCTTACTATGCTTAAGGCAGCCGAGGTGGTTGGGTTGCAGGAGATAGGTTTTTCGGATCACCTTACGCCGTTCGATACGGAGTGGAGCACAAAACGGACAAAGTTGCACGAGATGGCTGCAGGCGTGGAGTCGGTGTGCCATAAGTCTGCATCGGTAACCGTGAAGTTGGGAGCGGAGGTGGATTTTATTCCGGGTAAGGAGGCCGAGCTCTGCACGCTCATCGATGAGCTGCCGCTTGACTACGTTATCGGCTCGGTGCATTTTATGGACGGCTGGAACTTCGACTCCCATTCCGAAGATTACAAGAGCAAAGATATCAACGCCATATATAACGAATTTTTTCTTCTGGTGCAGGATGCGGCCCGCTCAGGCCTTTTCGACGTAATTGGCCATGTGGACCTCATAAAGAAATTTGGCGTTTATCCCTCCTTCCCGTTAGATGAGGTGTATGAGAAAACGGCCTCCATATTCAAGCAGAGTGGGGTCGTGGTGGAATTGAACACATCCGGCATTACGAAGCCGTGCAAAGAATTTTATCCCTCTTACACCTTTCTGAAGGAGCTGAAGAGGCAGAAGGTTCCGGTAACTCTTGGCTCCGACGCCCATAGTCCAGAGGCGGTGGGCCAATACTTTAACCATGCCGTGGCGCTATTAAAGTATATTGGCTACACGCACGTGGTGTCGTTCACCCGTCGTCGGCGAGAAAAAGTGGCGTTATAGGTGGCGTTGGTTCCTAGTTCCTGATTTGGCTGCGCTTGGTTCTAGTTACACAGGTAGCACAGAGTATTCAGTGGGTTTCACAGAAAAATAAGGCAGTAGGTACGCAGTGCACAACTTCGGCCTTCGGTCTATCTATTCGTCACTTTTGCCTTCAAACGCCTTATCCACAATGCCAGCAATGAGTTCCACACTCTTTGCCTCCTCTTCCATAAAGCCCATGTGACCGCTGTTTTCGAGTAACGCTGTTTGGTGCTGAGGAAAATGTTGAGCCATGGCTTGGGCAACCTCTTCGGAAATATAGGCATCCTTCTTTCCAAAAATCAGGAGCACAGGTAGCTGCAACTTGCCCAGCATATCGTTGGTGTCGGGGCGCGACTGCATACCCCTTAGGCAGGCAATAATGCCATTGGGTTCGGTTTCCATGGCAATAAGGGTTGCCTCTTCAATTTGCTCCTCCAACTTTTTGTGGTTTTCGCGGGCAAAGGCCATGGGAATATTTGCTTTGGCTATGAGCTCCACCCGACCCGCCTTCACCAGCTCAATTTCGCGGTCGCGGTTAGCCCGCTTCTCGTCGCTATCGGAGTTAGGGGTAGAGTGAAATAGGCACAAACCAGCCAACCGTTCAGAATAGTTTTTGGCAAAGGCGAGAGCAACATATCCACCCATGGAGTGACCCACCAGCACGCACTTCTCCAGCTTAATGTCGTTGAGAACGGCCAGTACGGCACCGGCCTGAAAATCCATGGAGTGCTCCTCGCTAGCAACGCCGCTTAGGCCATGCCCGGGGAGGTCGAGTGTAATTACCCGATGACCATTTTTTTTCAGCTTCTCGGCAAAACTATACCAAGTTTCCTGCGATTCAAGGTAGCCGTGCAGCAGTACCACTGGATTCCCCTTGCCATTGTCGGCGAAAACCAAGCTGGTTCCACCATAGCTGATTGCCTTTTCCATACCACTTCATTTTCCACAAAAATAGCTGATGTAGTCGACATGGACTGTGATTGTCCAACAAATTGTAATTTCTACCGAAAAGTAAGTGTTGGCAGATACTGATTCGTTCACCTATTGGTGAAATCAATTTACGACAGTTGGACATCCTCATGTTGGTGGTCGCATCAACGTAAAAAAGAGAGAGGCAGCCTTTACAGCTGCCTCTCTTTAGTAGTTTCGATAACAGACTAGCTCCTCATTGTCTCCTCAATCTCCTCGGTGGTAACAGGAATGCGCTTTTTGCCAAGCAGACGGGCACCTTTGTCGGTAATGAGCAGGTCGTCCTCAATGCGGATTCCGCCAAAGGCGCGATATTCCTCCACTTTGTCATAGTTGATGAAAGAAGCATTGATTTTTTCGCTCTTCCACTGGTCGATAAGTGCCGGAATAAAATAGATTCCAGGCTCGTCGGTTAGCACAAAACCCGGCTCGAGGCGACGACCTAAGCGCAGGTAGGCGGTTCCAAACTGGTCGATGCGCGATACCTCATCGTCGTAGCCAACGTAGTTCTCGCCAAGGTCCTCCATGTCGTGCACGTCGAGACCCATCATGTGGCCTAAGCCGTGGGGCATAAAGAGGGCATGAGCACCGTTACGAACTGCCTCCTCCACGTTACCCTTCATAATTCCAAGTTCCTTCAACCCTTGGGCAATTACCCTTGAAGCCTCGAGGTGAACGCTTTGGTAGGTGATGCCGGGCTTGGCAATCTCCATGGCCCTATTGTTGGCGGCCAGTACAATATCGTAAATCTCCTTTTGCTTGGTGGAGAACTTGCCACCAACCGGAACGGTGCGGGTAAAATCGGAAGCGTAGTGCATCTCTGTTTCGGCACCAGCATCGGTAACCATCATCCTACCCTCAACCAGCTTATTGCCGTGGTAGTGGTTGTGGAGCGTTTCGCCATTCTGACTCAGAATAATGGGGAACGAAACCATACTCCCTTGTCCCAGCGCAATGCCTTCAATGTGGCCAGCAATCTCCCTTTCGTAGATACCCGGCTTAGCCATTTTCATGGAGGCCACGTGCATTTGGTAGCCAATGTGGCAGGCCTTTTCAATTTCAGCAATCTCCAGCTGGTCCTTAATGGAGCGTAGCGAAATTACTGCTTTGATAAAGTTAACGGAGGTATAGTTTTTAATAAAGTTGGGGTGAATACCCATAAGGTTAGAGAGTTGCAGAATGTTGTTGGCGCGGTATGGTGGCAGGAAGTGAATTCTGCGGCCGTGCTTCAGGGCACTATTAATGGTGTTGGCTAAATCCTTGAGCGGGTGAACGCTGTGAACACCAGCTGGGCTTGCCATGTCGGTAATTGTCGGCTGAGGTCCCATCCAAATGGTGTCGTCCATGGTGTAGTCGTCGCCATAAATACAGTCGGTCCCTGCTTCAATATCCATTACGGCAGCTAACCCTGGATGGTCGATACCGAAGAAGTAAAGGAAGTTGCTATCCTGGCGATACTGGTAGGTATTACCGGGATAATTCATGGGAGCTTCGGTATTGCCCAAGAAGAGCAATAACCCCGATTTAAACTTCTTGCGAAGCTTGTTTCTTCGGTCAATGTATGTTTCCTGGCTAAACATGATATGATATTTTTTGGTTATAAAAAGAGCGATATAAGAGTTGCTAAATTATAATCTAAAATCGGAATAGCAAAAAACCTTTCGAAATGAAAGGTAACTGAAGCGCCAATACAGTTTGATTGTAATAGCGGTAAAATGTTCAAAAGTGCTATCTTTGGTGACTGAATCAACTCTGATGTTTGCATGTACATTCCCCTGGTGAACTCAATCTACCGTTGGCTTAGCTTTCGAAGTAGCAAAAGAATACTACAGTCGGCTGAAAATCCTTTCGACACTCAAAAGCAGGTATTGTTTAGCCTTCTTGAACGCGCGCGTAAAACACAATTTGGGAAGCAGTACGGTTTTGGCACTATTACCACCATCCGTCAATTTCAGGAGCGTGTTCCCATCCGCGACTATGAGAAGTTAAAACCTTACATCGATAGAATGCGTGCCGGTGAGCGCAATGTGCTTTGGCCTAGTGAAACTCGTTGGTTCGCAAAGTCGTCGGGAACCACCGATTCAAAGAGTAAATTTATTCCCGTTAGCAACCAAGGGCTTCGGGAGAACCATTTCCGTGCTGGTCGTGACATGTTTACCTACTTTACCAAGGAGTGCCCCGATACGGAGATATTCAAGGGGAAATGCCTCACCCTCGGCGGTAGTCATCAAATTGATCACATTGGTGGTGATCAAGCCGTTGGTGATCTCTCTGCCATTCTCATCGAAAATATGCCTGCCTGGTCTAACTTCTACCGAACACCAAGTCGTGAAATTGTGCTCATTGCAGATTTTGAGGAGAAGCTCGAGAAGATGATAGCCGAGGTGGTGAACGAAAATGTGACCTGCTTTGCAGGAGCTCCTTCCTGGAATCTCGTGATGATTAAGCGTATACTGGAGGTTACGGGCAAGGATACCCTTTTAGATGTTTGGCCCAACCTAGAGCTGTTTATTCACGGTGGTGTTAGCTTTGGCCCCTACCGAGAGCAGTATCACAAGGTTATTCCATCGTCGTCGATGCGCTA
>DATKTT010000323.1:0-8182 GCA_035530955.1 Williamwhitmania sp.
GTTAATAATAAATTTTTTCAGCACTACTTTTTTACATGACTCTTAACCTTAGAGACAAAGCTCTTTGCGGGTTTGAAGGATGGGATGAAGTGCTCAGGAATGATGATGGTAGTGTTTTTGGAAATGTTCCTTGCGGTTTTCTGGGCTCTTTTCTTTACGATAAAGCTGCCAAAGCCACGCAGGTAGACATTTTTTTCTTTCACAAGAGAATCCTTGATTGACTCCATGAAAGCTTCTACCGTCTTCTGTACCGTTATCTTCTCGATACCGGTATTCTTCGAGATCTCGTTTACAATATCTGCCTTAGTCATTTTTAAAAACCTTTAATTATCAATGTTTTAAAAACTTCTTGAGTTTCGGATTGCAAATATAAATGAATTAATCCTATTTAAGAAATTCACAACCATTATTTTTGATTTCCTTTATGAAGAATTTTATAACATGGTGTTTGGTAAGGCTCTGATTGATTGGTATCACATTCATAAGCGTGATTTGCCTTGGCGGCACACACGTAATCCCTACTTTATTTGGATATCAGAAATTATCTTGCAGCAAACCCGCGTGCAGCAAGGCTACAGCTACTACCTTCGCTTTATTGAGGCATTCCCAACCATTGAGGATTTAGCCAACGCTCCACTCGAAAGAGTACTTAAAGTATGGCAGGGGCTGGGTTATTACACCCGTGCCCGGAATATTCACCAAACGGCTAAAAGCATTGTGTCCGATTTTGATGGTCGACTGCCTGAATCGTATGACGCCCTAATAAAGCTTAAGGGGATTGGCGACTATACCGCCGCAGCCATTGCCTCCTTTGCATTTGATGAACCGGTTGCTGCCATCGATGGGAATGTATACCGTATATATAGCCGCATCTTTGGCATTTATGCTCCCGTGGACAAGGGTGATGGAAAGCGGGCGCTACGGCAAATTGCTGCAGATGAGCTCGACAGGGAAAACCCAGCGTTATTTAACCAAGCAATCATGGACTTGGGAGGGCAGATTTGCCTGCCAAAGAATCCGCTTTGCAAGGAATGTCCGGTAAATGCCATGTGCTATGCTTATAAAAGTATGGAGACAAACAACTTGCCGGTCAAGTCGATAAAGGTAAAGGTGCGTGATCGTTTTTTTTACTATATTATAGTGATGTTGGGCAATAGCACCTTTATTCGGCAAAGGGACCAAAAGGATATATGGCACAGTCTATTTGAATTTCCTCTGGTGGAGTTGAACCGCAGGTTGTCGCTGGAGGAGTTACCCCTAACTGCTGAATGGCTCGATATATGTGGTGCTGGCAGTGTGGAAATTGCATACATCTCGAGCGAGGTGAAGCACGTGCTCAGCCACCAACACCTTTACACCCGGTTTTATGTGGTTCGTGTCGATCGCCCTTCATATTTTTTGAAACAAAAATATATGGAGATTTCGTCTTCAACCTTAGATAACTATTCCACTCCAAGGCTCATTGACAACTTCTTGGCGGCCGAACCATTGGAGAAATATTGCAAGTGAAATTACTTTGAAATAAAAATGTTGTAATTTGAGAACCGTAACCACTTAATCCATAAAACGATGTCGTTAAACAAAGTAATGCTAATTGGAAATGTAGGGAAAGACCCTGACGTTAAAAGTGCTAACGGCACACCGGTTGCCAATTTCCCGCTGGCAACAACCGAAGTTTTTTCTTCGAAGAACGGACAACGTCAAGAGCACACTGAGTGGCACAATATTGTGGTATGGCGCCGCTTAGCTGAAATTGTCGAAAAGTACGTAAAGAAAGGAACCCCGCTCTTTATTGAGGGTCGCATTCGCAGCCGCTCCTACGAAGGGAAGGATGGCGTTAAACGCTACATTACAGAAATCCTGGCCGATAACATTAAGCTACTTGGTAAGAAGGATGGCTCTAGTGCTCCAACGGGAGAGTATGCATCCAATATGCCGGAGACCAAGGTTAGTGATCAACAGGAAGCGCCATTGGCCGATGCCGATGATTTGCCTTTTTAGTTGTTATTAATCGTTAATTAAGCTTAAGGGAGCAGCTCCTTACGCAGCAATGGATTATGATTTTGCTGATCAAGTAGCTGATCCCTTTATTTTTTCGCCATAAAAGACTAATTTTATGGCCCGAACCAAACTGATTTATTTTGGAAGCAAGTATTCCTCCCTCAGCAGTGACCTTTGTACATGCCAATATTTTTCTGCCTCTCACAAGCTCTTCAATACTTGGGCTGGCATTTCTGGTTGTTCTTCTGATATTATCGGCACTATTTTCAGGCTCGGAATCAGCCTTCTTTTCGCTGAGCACAGCCGATATTGCCAAGCTGCGTAAGGCTAAGTCGGGTAGATCAATCATGGCATTAAAGCTGCTGTCTGAGCCAAATATGCTTCTTAGCACCATCCTGATTGCCAACAACTTGGTGAATGTCGGTATTGTTGTGCTGAGCACCTATATTTCCTCCACCATGTTTAATTTTTCCGAAGCGCCAGTGCTTGGATACTTTATTCAGGTGGTTCTGGTTGCCTTTCTTATTCTGCTGGTTGGTGAAATTCTCCCCAAGGTATACTCCACTCATAAGCCTACTGGAATGGCCAGCCTTATGTCAAATCCACTGTTTGTTTTGCAGAAGATATTTAAACCATTTGGGATAATGCTCATCTTTTTGGCTACCAGGGTTAATAGACACTTCAGCTTACAGCGAACAAACCTTTCCATTAACGACCTTTCGGAGGCAATAGACATCACGGTTACACCTAATCCAGAGGATAGAAAGATATTAAAGGGCATAGTAAAACTTGCCAATATTCAGGCCCGCGACATAATGTGCCCCAGGATGGACGTTGAGGCGGTGGACTACGAGACACCATTTTCGTTGGTACTCAAGGTGGTGCTCAATACTGGCTATTCCAGAATACCTGTATATGCTGATTCGTTTGATAATGTCAAGGGAATTCTTTACGTGAAAGACCTGCTACCGCATCTACAGAAGGACGATAAATTCCGGTGGCAGCACCTGATGCGCAAACCCTATTTTGTTCCGGAACATAAAAAAACCAACGACTTACTTGAGGAGTTTCAGATACGAAAGAACCACATGGCCATTGTAGTTGATGAGTTTGGTGGTACCTGCGGTATTGTTACCTTGGAGGATATTCTTGAGGAAATTGTGGGCGAAATTTCTGACGAATCGGATCAGGAGGAGATTCTTTTTCAGAAGTTGGATGAGAATACTTATCTCTTTGAAGGAAAAATTCTGATAAACGATTTTTGCAAAATTTACAATGAGAGAATTGAGTCGCTTGACGAGATAAGAGGCGAGGCCGATACGCTTGCCGGGTTGATTTTGGAGATCAAGGGCGAAATGCCCCGAAAAAATGACACCCTTACTTTTGGTAGATTTGAGTTTAGGATAGAATTGGTTGATAGCCGTAGAATTAAGAAAATTAGAGTAGTTGCTAAACCGAGGAGCGTTAACTATGATCAAAATCAAGAGGTGGCTGACTAGCTGTATTGCACTTGGAATATTAGCTTCATGCAGTCAGAATTATACACCCAAGCCAAGAGGGTATTTTCGAATTGGATTTCCCGAGAAGAGTTACCGCTCTTTCGATTCGGCTTCATTTCCATTTGCCTTCGACTATCCTGTGTATTCAAAAATTACCCCCGACCCGGAACGGTTGTCACAGAAGTATTGGATAAACGTAGTTATGCCATCGTTGAAGGCAACAATTCATATCAGCTATCTACCATTGAGCAAGGATAAGTTAAGCGCCCTGCTTGAGGACTCCCATACGCTGCTTTACAAGCAATCGGTTAAGGCCGATGCTATCGATGAAAGCCGAATATACATGCCTGAGCGTAAGGTTTATGGCATACTCTACGATGTTAAAGGTAATGCAGCCTCTCCTGTTCAATTCTATCTTACCGATAGCCTTCACCACTTTTTGAGAGGTGCTCTGTACTTCTACACCATTCCCAATCAGGATTCGCTGGCTCCCGTGGTCGCTTTCGAAAGGGAGGATGTGCTAAAGCTCATTGATTCGTTTCACTGGAAAAAGTAGCTATGCCGTTGCTGCTGCAAGAGAAAGTTCGTGCCAACACCATGCTCTGGGTTTGGAAGGTAGAGGAAGAGGAAGCCTTCTTCATGAACCAGCTGAACTTGAGTAGCCACGAACTTTCGCGGTTGAGCAGCTACACCCATGCACCGCGCAGGCTGGAGTGGCTAGCTTCCCGATTGCTCGTTAAGGTGGGGTTAGGTGAAAAGGGTCAAGTGGAATACAGTGACGACGGTAAACCTCTTTTGATTGGGGTGGATGGTCACATTAGTATTAGTCATTCTCATTCGTTGGTGGGGTTGCTTTTCTCCACTATGAATCCTGTAGGACTGGATATTGAGCGGATTTCATCTCGGCCTGCAAAAATTACTCGACGGTTTATGCAGGAGCAGGAGGTTGCGCTATTGGAAAACGATATTAGGGGTGCAACCATTACTCGGGCATGGTGTTCCAAGGAGGCTCTTTTTAAGGTGCTGGGAAAGAACTGCTATACATTTAAGGAGGACTTTGTTCTTGCTGAAAAATTGTTTGCAAAATCTACTTCAACTACTTTCTTTGTAAGGCCATTTAACGGCAACCAATTGGTGTCGTTTCTTGATATTGAGGATTACTGTATAGCCTATTCTGTAATGCATTCTTAAACTAGCAAGATTGAAAGTATTCCATCAAATAGCAGAAAAGGCTAGTAGGCAACCACAAATTGCCCTGCTCATCGACCCTGACAAGCATACGCCTTCTTCAGCAGCAGCAGCAGCAGCCGTTGCAACTGCTGCAGGAGTGGATTTTATAATGGTTGGCGGCAGCTATGTTTCTGCCGATGCCAACGATGTTGTATCTGCCATTAAGGAATCTACCCAGCTAGCGGTGGTGCTTTTTCCGGGTAGCCCGCTGCAGCTATCGGCCAGCGCCGATGCCATCTTTCTACTATCGCTCATCTCTGGGAGAAATCCAGAATACCTCATTGGAAACCATGTTCTGGCTGCAGGTTACATTAAAAAGTTGGACGTTGAGGTAATTCCGGTTGGCTACATTCTTGTAGATGGCGGGGTTGTTTCGAGCGTGCAGTATGTGAGCAACACCATGCCCATTCCTGCCAGCAAGCCCGATTTGGTAGTTGCTACAGCAGTGGCTGGTGAAATGCTGGGATTAAAGATGATTTATTTAGAGGCTGGTAGTGGTGCAATACACCCGGTTCCGGCGGAGGTGATTGCAGCAACTCGAAGTTCGGTGAGCATTCCGATTATTGTGGGTGGTGGCTTACGCTCCAACGAAAGCGTTACTGCTGCCCTAAAAGCAGGAGCCGATGTGGTTGTGGTGGGAACTGCGGTTGAGGATGATCTCAACACTGTTGGTCGGCTGGTGAGCCTTGTGAAAAATTTCCGTCGTTAGAATTTTCTTTGACTATAATTAAGAAAGGTCCGGCGTGTGCCAGACCTTTCTTTTATGTGATGCTACTGGAAAAGTTCTTCCAACGGTTTGCCCGTTGCAGCATTGGGCCAGGAGATATCAATCAGCGTGGCAGTGGTTGGGGCCACGTCGGCAATATCTATTGGCGTTAGGATGGTCTTTCGCTTAATTTTCCATCCATAGAATATGAGGGGCACATGAGCGTCGTAGCTGTAGGGGCTGCTGGCCGCTGTTGGCTTCTCAGTTCTCTCCACCCATCCAGGCTCAAGAAAGAAGATGACGTCGCCGGAGCGCTTGTCATTAAAGCTGTTTTGCATCTTGTAGAAATTACCTTGGTTAAAGGCCGCGTTTACCATGGTGGAGGCCGTAGCAGCCCCTGCCACTCCGGTGAACTGTACCATAAAGTCGCGAACCTTGTCCTGAAATTCTGAAAGCTTAAGATTGCTGTCCTCAATGAGGTTACGGTTGAGATAAATTTGTTTTTGGTCATAGGCCTTTACCCAATCACCTTTTCCGTAGGTTACGGAGAGATAGCTGCGCAGCAGGGCCATCGCTGCTTTTGGCTCAAAAAAACCACTTGGAATTCTCACAGAGGAGAGGTTGCCTGGAGTATCGGGTGTTCCGTGATCTGAGGTAAGAATAATTAGCACATTCTCCTTCCCAATATTCTCACTTAGGAACGACATAAAATGCCCTAATTCGTTGTCTAGACGGTAGTAGGCATCTTCCAACTCTACGGAGTTGGTTCCATACTTCTGGCAAATATCGCCAGTGGATGAAAAGACGATTGTGAGGAGATCGGTGCTAGAGTCCTTGCCTAGATTCTCGTTTACGATGGTGTTTACAGCAAAGTCTTTGGTGTAGGTGTTGCCAAACGGAGTGGAGGCAAGTAGGGAATAATTGGGCTCCTTCTGCTTATCCTTAAATAGCGATTGCAGGATCATCATCGGCGATTTGCGCTTTTCTTCCAGCTCATCCTTCTTGGTTGTGTCGATGGCTGACATTTGGTGTGCCTGGTAGCTACCCAATGGAAGAAGTGTTTCCCACGACTGCGCTACATAGGTGTCGGCCAACTTTTTCTTGTTAAACTCCTTAACCCAGTTGGGTAGGTCTTCCATATAGTAGCTGCTGGTCATCCATGTTCCACTGTAAGGGTTTAGCCAGTATGCTGCATCGCCAGAGTGACCGGCTGCTAGTGTAGCCGATTGCGGATCAAGGGAGATAGCGATAACTTTCGACTTTGGGTCCCACAGCTTGAGTGCATCGCCTAGGGTACTCGCCATCATATTTCGAGGGGAGTAAGAGCCATACATGTCGTCGCCGCCAACGCCGCGGTAGCGCTTGTCCACCGTGGCTTCCACCATCTCTTCAGAATTGCGCGAGAACCACTGGTCGGAAACAATGCCGTGCGTAGCCGGCTGCGCCCCAGTTTCGAGGGTGGCAATACCAGGAGCCGACTGGGTGAGCAGGTAGTTATAGCGGGCATTCTTGCAAAAAGTACCCTCGTTAACCAGCACCTTGAAGCCATCCTCTGAGAAGTTGTTCCAATACCGATGAATGAAATCGTAGCGCATTTGGCTAACCACAATTTGAACGATTAGCTTCGGCTTATCTGGAGGGAGTGCTCTGCCGTTTTGCGAAAAGGTGTTGATTGAAATGGAAAGGAGCAAAATTGCTGTGGAAATGAGTTGCTTTGAGATAAATTTCATTGTAAGATTATTGTATGCAATGGCCTAAAAGGTCAGGTGAGAGGTTTATTTAAAACTAATTTATGATGACAGGAATCTTGGCCGAATACTGAATGCCTTTAATCGTAAGCGAGGCGAGGTAGATACCCGCAGCCAGCGAATTGCCACTCGACACACACTGCTCCAACGGCCACTGGTTTACACCCGGCTGTATACTTACCGTGTTGCTTCCCAATAATTTTCCGCTTATGCTGTAAATGTTAAGTTGCCCTGTGGTGAACTTATTTGTGGTGAACATAACGGTGGTGCCATTGCTACCTAAGTTTGCTGATAGCTTGTTTTGGCTGCTATCGTTATTGCCAATGGTGGCGGTGCTTTTAGTTAGCACTATGTTTTGCTCCACGCGGTCGGTGATGCTGTTGATGGTGATACTCTGTTGATAGGTGTCGTATCCAGTGGCTGAGTACGTGAAGGTGTATGTTCCCGGATAAATTAAACGGTAGTATGTTCCGTTGGTCGAATCGCTCCATACATTGGAACTGTCTTTGTCGTGCGAGGCAACTATTATATCGGCCATTACGGCCTCACCATCTGCATTCTTAACTGTTCCATAAACTCCTGTAAGAACTTGGTTCATGTAGGAGAAGAACGATCGTTTTAGGTAGTTCCAATAATTTGGTAGCTGGTCGGAGCTAGGCGTTTTGGCTGATGAAATCTCAATGGTTACCTCCCGTCCATGGTGGAAGACGGTCATGTAGTCCTGTCTACCACCAGTAATGGGATACCAGTCGGCACCTTGAATAATTCCAGAGGGATCAACGTCGGTAAAGTAGTTCACTGGCCCATATGTCTGCACAAGGCTGGCAAATTGCTGGCTAACGGCTATAAACCATTGCCTGTCGGGGTGCTGACGCTGTGAGGCTGTGTAGTAATCCCAAGGGTAATTAACCACCTCCGAACCTCCGTGGAAGTTTGCCGAAAGCACAATCCTATTTTGGTTGGCGAAGTTCATCATGGCTTGGTTTTCCAAGGTATAG
>DATKTT010000324.1:0-16363 GCA_035530955.1 Williamwhitmania sp.
GGTGACCCTGCTTCGGTAGAGTTCTGCTTCAAGAACGGACTCAACTACGTTAGCTGCTCACCATTCCGCGTGCCAATTGCACGTTTGGCTGCAGCTCAATCGTCCATCAGAGCTTCAAGAAAGAAGTAATTGCTGATTACACCAGATAGACAAGCCGCTCCATTTTGGGGCGGCTTCTTTTTTTATATCTACTAAAACAACGGTTCCAGAATCTGAAGAACAGCTCCCTTATAGCTTCTACCAATGGGCAGCTGCTTGCCACCAACCATCGCTACGTTTGCCGAATAGGCTTCCACCCTCTCGATGGAAATAATAAACGATTTATGAATGCGGAGAAACTTGGCACCTGGCAGCATGGTTTCAATCTCACCTACGGTTAAGTAGCTCACCACTTCTTTATCCTGCAAGTGCAGCACCACCGTATTGCGCTGCCCCTCTATGTAAAGGATATTATTTAGGCAAACCTTAACGCTTAAGCCACCCGATTTCAGCATAATAAAGGCATCGGCCAAGCCAGAGGAAGAAGTGCTTGCAGGGTTGGCAAACTGCGCCAACTGAAACAACTTGCCCACGGCCTTTAAAAATCGATCGAAAGCAATTGGCTTCACGAGGTAGTCCACGGCATTCAGGTCGAAACCCTCGAGGGCATAGTGGCTATAGGCGGTGGTAAAAATCACCATGGGCGGATTTGTTAGATTGCGGACAAACTCCACTCCGCTAACCTGAGGCATTTGGATATCGAGAAAAAGCAGGTCAACCGCAGTGGTGCTTAGTAGGTTGAAAGCCTCAACAGCATTGGCACACGTACCAACCAACTCCAACTCATCGACCCTTCCCACAAACGCCACAAATATATCGCGGGCAATAGCCTCATCGTCGACAATCAAGCACCGAATTTTGGACATTTCCCAACAAATTAGGTGAATAAAATTAGCAGAATTGAGCTACATTCCAAGCAACTTATGCCAAATTGCGAAAAACCATCAACTCGCATCGGTAAACTCCACCCTTCGACACCACAGTAAGCTTGTGTCCATTGGGATATAGAATCTCTAACCTTCTCCTTACATTCTCCAAACCGATGCCCGAGGGAACTTCAAAATCGGTATTAGCCGAACCAGCCGGAACGCTGTTTTCGACCTTAAACGTTAGCTGCTTCTCCTCAACTGTTAGCTCTACTCTAATCCATGCCCTCTCCAGCGAAGCGGAAACGCCATGCTTGAAGCTATTCTCCACAAATGGGAGCAGTAGCATCGGAGCTATTTCCCATCCGTTCACTATGCCATATACATCGAAGCAAACTTCCACCCGATTGCCATAGCGCACCTTTTCCAGCTCAATGTAGGAGCGAGTATTGAAAACCTCCTTTTCGAGTGGCACCGTATTGGCGTTAGTTTCGTATAGCATGTAGCGCATCAGGTCGGCAAGCTTTAGCACCACATCCTCAGCCTGTGGCGACTTTTTCAGAATAAGGCCGTAAAGGTTGTTCAGCGTATTGAACAGGAAGTGAGGCTGAATCTGATTCTTTAAAAATTTCAGCTCGGCCTCTAACTTTTCGCGCTCCAACGCCTGCGCTTCCTGCTGCTTTTTATACCAAACCTTTACCAGCGTAACACCCAGCGGAATCACCACAACCGTATTGATATCCACCATGAGGTGCATAATCTGAAACTTATCGAAAAGAGGCAGAGTTAGGTCGTAAACCTTATTCCATGGAATTAGGATGTAGTAAACCAAAATCCGCTGAAAAATGCCGAGGATTATTAGACTGAGAAGCGAAAGTAGCACTAGCTCAATATATCTTCGTTTCAGAAGAAAGGTAGGCACCAACCAGTAGATGCAAAGGTAAACTGCAGCCATCTTGCCAGGAAGCAGCACCAGCTCGCTCCCAATTAGCACGCTATACTTCCCCTCCGCCGAACCCCAGAAAAGACCAAAGAATACAACAATAAAAGTCCAGTATGCCACATGTGGCAAGTAGCGGTTATTCAGCAACCTAGAACCAATGGAAAACGGCTTCACCATTCGATTACCTTTTTCGGATTGTAGCCTTCAACAACCAAATTTGCACTATTTTTTCGTTCGCAAAGAAGCAAATTCTTTCTCAACTCTTGCAACGCTTAAACCGTCAGCAGCAATATGGGGTGAGGAGATGCAAAGACCGCCGAGGATATGCCCCAGAAGCAGGCAGTCGGAGAGCTCATACTCGTGCTTGTAGCCGTATAGAAAGCCGGAAAAGAAGGCATCGCCGGCACCATTGGCATCCACCAGCTGATACCTGCTAACCGAAGGTGTATCGAGCCACTTACCCTCAGGAGTGAGAAGTGTTGCCCCTGCCTTACCATGCGTACACACCACCAACTGCTTACCCTTGTCCATAATTTCGGCCATTGTTTTTCTATAGTCGGGAAGGTTGTCGGAACTCATAAAGATATAGTTCGAAGCCTCAATAAAATCATGATGGTAGCTGCTTACACCATCGTAGTCGTGCAGGTCGGTCCAAACCTCGCAACCGTGCTTTTTCAGAAAGGGTATGTAGTTGCGGCAATAGTTCACAATGTTGAGCACCACCACGTCGGCCTTCTTAATCTCAGGCTCCATGTCGGCATAACGGATTGGTGGCTCATTGGAAGTTGGGTTTACGAAAATGGAAATCCGCCGTCCTAGCTTATCCATAATGTTCACATGTCGCTCGGTTCCGTTGGGGTCGATATCGTAAATTGCACGAATGGGCTTTGAACCCAAAAAATCCTTTATCCGCTGGCCATACATGTCGTTGCCCAGCACCACCTGAAGTGTGGTATCGAAACCAAGGTAACAGCAGTTGGCAGCCTTTCCGGTTCCGGTAGAGCCAACCGTTTCAACAAACACCGACTCGTGAATGGTCTGTGGCGTGGGTTCTGGAAATTCATCGAGGTAAACAATGGAGTCGAAGGAAGCTCCTCCCAATATCAATAGGTTCATGGTTCCTTTGCTTAGTGATTATGAAGGCAAGTTATCAAATTAACAAAATCGAGAATCATCCAAATGCAAGATATCAACTGATTCGGGGAAAGTCCACCGTTACTGGTGAACTTCTGCCCTGAAACAGTATCTACCTAAGCATTAGCACCGTTGCCGACCTCTTCACAAGCAGCATTGAGCTATTTAACGGGTAAACCTTATCTGTAATAACATCTTTGCCCTCACTATATCGGAAAAGCACCTCGCTGAACCGTGATAGGTCGAGGGAAACATCGTGGTCGT
Organism: Williamwhitmania sp.; assembly: GCA_035530955.1. Classification (GTDB taxonomy): domain Bacteria; phylum Bacteroidota; class Bacteroidia; order Bacteroidales; family Williamwhitmaniaceae; genus Williamwhitmania. The sequence continues at coordinate 3,247 of DATKTT010000324.1, forward strand.
TGTTGTTAATCACCACCATGGCTGTTTTATCGCCTGCTTCGCGGAAGTAGACGTAAACCTCATTCTCAGGAATAAATTGCACCATTTTCCCAGCCATAAGGTCACCATTGGCCTTGCGCCATAGCAGTAGTTTATTCAAATAGTTGAAGTATTCAGCGCTCAGGCCTGTTCTTCCCTGAGGTGTAAAGGCATTCACGCTATCGGTAGCCCAACCTCCGGGAAAGTCCTTACGCCGATAGCCATCACTGTTTGGGGATGTTGCGCCTGTCATGAGCAACTCGTCACCGTAGTAAAGCTGTGGAATCCCTCTGGTGGTAAGCACCAGCGCAGTGGCCATCTCCATCTTATTCAGGTTTCCACCCACCAAGGTAAACATACGGTCAATATCATGATTGTCAAAGAAAACCACGTTAGCATTGGGATTGTAGTAAAGGAAATCTTCTGAAAGTACACTATAAATATCCCTAATGCTATTGCCCCTAACAAAAACGCTATTGATGGCATCATTCAACGGAAAATCGACCATTGACGGCACATGGCTCTCATAGTTTCTATTGCTGCCATGCTCCTGCCAAGCGCTAGTAATTGCAACGGAATTTACCCACACCTCAGCAAAAATAAAGATATTAGGATACTCCGTTCTTAGCTGCTTTGCCCAACGAGCAAGCATATCCTTATCGTTATACTGGTAGGTATCGAACCGGATGGCATCCAAATTGGCATACTCCACCCACCATGTCACAAACTGGTCTAGGTAGTTCTCCACCAACGGGTTGCACTGGTTTAAGTCGGGCATTGATTGGGTAAACCACCCATCAACCATAAGCATTCTATCGCGCACCGAGGCATTGGGGTCGTGAATGGTGGTTCCCTCAAAGTTTGTCTGGGTGTAGGTAGGAAACTCATTGAACCAGTCACCCGAAGGTTTATCCTTAAACATCCAGTTCTGAAAGCCAACTTGATTGAAAACTACATCCATAATCACCTTTAACCCATGCTTGTGAGCCGCGGCAACAAAGTTTCGGTAGTCGTCATTACTACCCAAACGGGGGTCAACCTTGTAGTAATCGGTCATTCCATAGCCGTGATAAGAGTTGACTTTTTCGTTATTCTCCTGAAACGGAGTGAGCCACAATGCTGTAACACCAAGGTTCTGCAAGTAGTCCAGATGGTCAACAATTCCCTGCAAGTCGCCACCATGGCGACCGTTGGGATTGCTCCGCGAATACTTGTCGGGGTACCCCGGAATACTGTCATTAGCTGTATTTCCGTTGGCAAATCGGTCGGGCATTATCAAGTAAACAACGTCAGAAGTGGATAGGCCAACCTGTCGTCCATCCCTTGGCTTCCTTTCATAGAGTGAATAATCATAGGTAAACCTCTTTTTACCACTGGTGAACAAAATGGTCAACTTACCTGGCTTTGCCGTTTTAGAAATGGTTAGGTTGAGAAAGAGGTAGTTCACGTTTTCTGTTTTGGAAACGCTACCAAGCGTTACACCCTCGTAATTTAGTGATGGGGTATAGTTGGCAATACCCTTGCCATAAAACATCAGTTGAAGTTTGGGATTTTCCATGCCCACCCACCAGCAGAGTGGCTCAACACGTTCAACTATACCCATTGGCTGAGCTTGCATGGTGCTCAAGCCAAGTGATAGGATAGTGATCAGAAATAATATTTTCTTCATAAACAATGGCATTTAGTGGTTTGCGTAGCCAAAGTATGAACAAGAAGAAGTATAATCAAGGAGGAAGGACAAACAGCAGCAAAAACAGGACATACAGCTACCTACAGAAGAATGTCATTGTTATTTTCGAAAGAATAAAAGTTAAAAAATGATAAAACAAAGAACAAAATGAACAACCATTCATTCTTGTTGTTTTTCCTGCATTATCAACCTCAACAAAATGGTACGGCAAAAAACGGAAGACAAGCGGGAAGCAATACTGAGGGCCACTCTAGGATTGGTTAACAACAACGGATTTCACGCAGCACCCATGTCGAAAATTGCTGCAGATGCAGGTATTTCCGCAGGTACCATCTACCTCTACTTTCAGAACAAGGAAGACCTCATAAACACGCTTTACAGGGAACTGAAAAACAAGTTTGCAAGCAAAGCATTGCAAGGTTTTAACCAAGAAGCACCTGTAAAAAAGGGGTTCGAAACTATCTGGAGAAACATCCTTCAATACAAGTTGAGTGAACCGGAGGAGGCCGCCTTTCTGGAGCAGTGCGACAATACTCCAATGGTTACCGACGCCAGCAGGGAGTTTGGATTCAAGTCCTTACAGCCGCTTTTCGACCTATGGGAGCGCGGTCAACAGGAAGGTATTATTAAGCCGCTATGCCGCCACATGCTCTTTGCCTTTTCGCTTTTTCCAATGATATACGTTGCACGGGTTTACATTAAAGCAGGAAAAGAGCTGAGTGCCGAGGCTATTAACATGGCTTTCGAAGCTTCTTGGGACGCAATTAAAACCTAAAAAATTTTCACAACCACTGAATGTTTGTTCATTTTAAAAATTTCAACATATATGGAAACTCAGTTAAAAAAATACACCGCAGTTGCCACCGCCACGGGTGGTAGAAATGGAGTGGTGAAATCGTCGGATGGCATTCTCGACTTTAAAGTTTCAGTGCCAAAAGATTTAGGTGGCGAGGGAGGTGCCCACACCAACCCCGACCAGCTATTTGCCTCTGGCTGGGCTGCCTGCTTCGACAACGCCCTTATTTCGGTAATTGGTGCACGAAAGTTGAACGCAACCAGCCAAACCACCGTGGAAGTAACACTTGGCCTCGTTAAGGAGGGTGGCCTTGGCCTTTCGGCCAAACTGCTCGTAAAAATTGACGGGATTGACCATGAAACTGGACAAAAACTGATGGAGGCGGCACACAAGGTTTGCCCCTACTCCAAGGCAACACGCAACAACATTGAGGTAGAATTAACTCTACTCTCTTAATCATAAAAAACAACAGACAATGAATAGAGAAATATTACTAAAATCGAGACCAGTGGGCAAGCCCACAACGGCAAACTTTGAGATTGTTAATTCAGAACCCATATCGCTCAACAATGGTGAACTGCTTCTGAAAGCTCGCTACATTTCAGTAGATCCCTACATGAGGGGACGTATGAGCGATGCCAAATCGTATGTTGAGCCATACCAGGTTGGAAAGCCCATTGAAGGCGGAATAGTTGCCGAGGTGGTTGAAAGTCGCAGTCCACAATTTAGCCCCGGCGACTCAGTGTTTGGCATGCTACAGTGGAAACTGGTACAGGCTGTATCTGCTGAAAAGGTAACCAAACTTAATAAGGAAACCGCACCGCTTAGCTACTACCTTGGCATACTTGGAATGCCTGGGTTAACGGCCTACTTTGGTCTGCTGGACATTGGTAAGCCGAAGGAAGGTGAAACCGTAGTGGTTTCCGGTGCAGCCGGTGCGGTAGGCATGGTTGTGGGTCAAATTGCCAAGCTAAAAGGCTGCCGCGTTGTTGGAATAGCAGGCAGCGATGCCAAGGTTAACTACCTGCTTAACGAGCTTCAATTCGATGCGGTAATTAATTATAAGACCATAACCAACCTCGATGCGGCTATTGCTTCGGCTTGTCCCTCTGGTATTGATGTTTACTTCGACAATGTGGGCGGGATAATCTCCGATGCTGTTGTGGCTCAAATCAACAAAGGTGCTAGAATTATTATCTGCGGACAAATTTCCCTCTACAACGAAACTACACAGCCGATGGGACCGCGCATTCAGCCCACCATTTTAAAGCGTAGCGCGCTGATGCAAGGCTTTATCGTAAGCAACTATACTGAGCGTTTTCCCGAAGGCTTTAAGAAACTGGCAACATGGATAACCGAAGGCAAGATGAAGTATACCCAGACTACACTCAATGGTTTCGATCGTCTCCCTGAAGCATTTATCGGACTTTTCGAAGGTAACAATACAGGCAAATTGATTGTGGAAATGCAATAAGGTATTCACTTTTAAAACACTAATAATGAACAATTTTGAATTTTTAAACCCGGTTAAGATAATCTTTGGGAAAGATCAACTGTTAAAACTATCTGCCCAAATTCCAGAAAACAAAAGAGTTTTGATGATTTACGGTGGAGGAAGCATCCTTAAGAATGGCGTACATGCAGCCATTAAGAAATCCTTGAATGGTTATACCGTGCTCGAATTTAACGGGATTGAACCAAATCCACGATACGAAACGGCCATGAAGGCGGTAGCGTTTATCAAGGCCGAAAAAATTGATTTTCTGCTGGCCGTTGGCGGAGGCTCCGTGATTGATGCCACCAAGTTTATTGCCGCAGCAGCAATGTATAGCGAAGGTGACCCTTGGGATATCTTGGCTAAGCACAAGCACGTAAATGCAGCATTACCATTTGGTGCAGTGCTCACCCTGCCAGCAACAGGTTCCGAAATGAACAATGGTGCCGTAATCACACGTGAGGCGACGCATGAGAAGCTTTCATTTATGAGCCCGCTAACTTTTCCCCTATTCTCATTCCTTTTGCCCGATGCTGCAGCTACCCTGCCCCAACGTCAGGTTGCAAATGGAGTGGTAGATTCCTTTATGCATGTAATGGAGCAGTATATGACCTACCCGGCAAACGCTCCACTACAAGATCGGTTTGCCGAATCTATACTCCAAACATTGATAGAGGAAGGGCCAAAAGCTTACGCTAACCCGGCCAACTATGATGCCATGTCGAACCTGATGTGGAGCGCCACCATGGCGTTGAATGGACTAATTGGAAGTGGTGTCCCTCAAGATTGGGCCGTGCACATGATCGGGCACGAACTCACTGCCCAATTTGACATCGACCATGCCCGAACCTTGGCCATTATTGCGCCAAGTCACTACAGCTACAACTTGGAGAGCAAGAAAGAGAAGTTGGTTCAGTTTGGTGAGCGAGTTTGGGGAATTACTACTGGAACGCCAGAAGAAAAAGCAAAAGCAGCGATAAAAAGAACAGTGGAGTTTTTCCATTCGCTGGGTGTTGCAACAAAACTTTCGGACTACACCGATGTTTATAAGGGAACGGCTCAAAATATTTCGAGCCGTTTTACTGAACGCGGATGGGCTGGATTGGGTGAACATCAAGCTATTACCCCTTCAGATGTAGAGAAGATTGTTGAAATGAGTTACTAATTTTAATCCTACAAAAATAATGACAACAATAAAAGCATTGATTGTTTTAACATCGCATAACGATCTAGGCAATACTGGAGAAAAAACAGGATTTTGGATTGAAGAATTTGCTGCCCCCTACTACGTACTTGCCGACGCAGGAGTGCAAATAACCATTGCCTCGCCCAAGGGCGGTCAACCTCCCATCGATCCCAAGAGCGAGCTGGCCGATTTTCAAACAGAAGCTACACGCCGCTACGATAAGGATGCTTCCCTGCAAGAAAAGTTGGCCCATACAGTTAAGCTCAGTGAGGTAAACGCAGACGATTATGATACGGTGTTCTATCCTGGTGGGCATGGACCGCTTTGGGATTTAGCTACCGACAAAAATTCCATTGCTCTTATCGAAGCATTCTACAACCATAAAAAGCCAATTGCATTTGTGTGCCATGCACCCGGAGCGTTGATGAACGCCAAGTTACCTAACGGTGAACCATTAGTTAAGGGTAAGGAAATTACCGGTTTTTCGAACACGGAAGAGGAGGCTGTGCAGCTAACCAAGGTGGTGCCATTCCTGTTAGAAAACGAAATGACGAAGTTGGGCGGTCATTACAGTAAGGGTGCCGATTGGGGATCATATGTAAAGGTTGATGGATTACTCATCACCGGGCAAAACCCAGCCTCATCGGAAGCCGCCGCAAAGGCATTAATGAAACTTTTGTAGAAAGATAATTTTCCCAATCCCATCTTTTAACGGGATTGGGAAAAATAACATCATAATATAATCGCAATTATAATGGAAAGACAAATAGGGAAAAGCGATCTAAAGGTTTTCCCCATTGGCCTAGGCGCCATGGGAATGTCCGATTTTTACGGGCAAGCCGACGAACAGGAATCAATCCGTACCCTTCATGCAGCCATTGAGCATGGGGTAAACCTTATCGATACGGCCGACATGTATGGCTACGGAGAAAATGAGAAACTTATACACAAAGCCTTTAATGGCAAGTGGAATAAGCTAATTCTCGCCACCAAGTTTGGCATTGTTCGCGACAAGCAAAACCCAGCAAACCGAAGCATCAACGGAAAACCGGAATATGTAAAGCAGGCCTGCGAAGCCAGCCTTAAGCGGCTAGGTCGCGAAACCATCGACCTTTACTACCTGCATCGGGTAGACCAGTCCACCCCCATTGAGGAAACCGTTGGCGCAATGGCCGAGCTAGTTAAGGAGGGAAAGGTTCGCTACATTGGTCTTTCGGAGGTTTCAGGAGAAACGCTTCGCCGCGCTAATGCCGTTCACCCCATCACCGCTGTGCAAAGCGAATACTCACTCTGGTCGCAGGACGTGGAGCAAACAACCCTACCAACCATTCGCGAACTTGGTGTAAGCCTCGTAGCCTACAGCCCGCTGGGACGTGGATTCCTTACCGGACGATTCCAAAAATTTGAAGATTTACCTAAGGACGATTTCCGACGCTTCTCGCCACGCTTTCAGGATGAGAACTTCGATAAAAATCTACAGCTGCTAAAGTTGGTAGAGGAAATTGCCGCAGACAAGGGATGTAAGCCGTCGCAGCTGGCGCTGGCATGGCTGTTGGCACAGGGAAACGAGGTTGTTCCAATTCCAGGCACCACTAAAGTTACCAACCTACTGGAGAACATCGCCGCCATCAACATTTCGCTTACCAACGATGAGATAAGCCGCATTGGCAGCATTATGAAGAACATTCACGGCGAACGCTACGATGCATCCGGAATGAAATTCGTAAATGCATAATATCAATTCGTAAAAAAAATAGTTAAATTCTGAATATAAAACGATGATTAACAACAAATATCAAGCGCTGTTTCAGCCCATCACCCTGCCCCACTCAGGACTGGTGCTACCCAACCGTGCAGTGATGGCTCCCATGACCACCTACTCGGGGAATTCAGATGGCACTACCACCGATGCAGAGGTAGCCTACTATGCTCGTCGGTCGAAGGCGGCCGGCACCATAATGACGGCTTGCGCCTTTGTTATCCCTCAAGGAAAAGGATTCCGGGGACAAATTGGTGTTCATTCCGACGCCATGATCCCCAGCCTTAAAAGGATAGCCGAGGCAATTAAGAAAGATGGCGCCAAGGCCATTCTGCAGATCTACCATGGTGGAAGAATGTCTCCACCAGAAGAGGTGCCCAACGGTAGGGTGCTAAGTGCAAGCAATATTCCTGCCACCTACGGCAATGCCCCCATTCCGCACCCCATGACGGAAGCGGAGATAGAGGAGACCATTGCCGCTTTTGGAGAGGCAACCCGAAGGGCCATTGAAGCAGGATTCAATGGTGTGGAGATTCACGGAGCTAACACCTACCTTCTGCAGCAGTTCTTCTCTCCACACGCCAATCGCAGGGAGGACAAGTGGGGCGACTCCATCGAGAAGAGAATGGCCTTTCCACTGGCGATAGTTGAAGCAGTAACATCTGCCGCAACAAAGTATGCAAAAGCACCTTTTGCCGTAGGTTACCGCCTATCGCCCGAAGAGGTGGAGGAGCCGGGAATAACCATAAGCGACACACTCCAGCTGGCCAATGCGCTGGCATCGACAAAGCTCGACTACCTGCACATCTCCACCATGAGTTACGCTGGTGGCTCGCTGCGTAACAGCGACGATACAGTCCCACGAGCACTGCTCATCCACAACCATGTAGGTCACAGGATTCCCGTTATTGGCGTGGGATCTATCCACAACCCGGAGGAGGTAACCACCGTGCTAAATACAGGCATTCCCTTAGTGGCACTGGGACGAGAGCTGCTCATGGAGCCCGACTGGCTAACCAAGGTAAAGGAGGGTCAAGAGCACGATATCCGCACCACCCTTTCCAAGCAAGCGCAAGCAGAGCTAGTTATTCCCGACCCCATGTGGCAGGGCCTCATTACCCGAAAAGGGTGGCTTCCCGTGGTGGACTAATTCTAAAAGAGATGCCGGATTTGCTCCGGCATTTTTGTTTAGCATCAAGTGACAGGTATTCGGTTTACCACAACATTTCATTCAGGGAAAGTAGTTTTTAGATTTAGGTTTAACGCGAGTTGTTAATGGCTGTTTTTCATACACATAGCAAACATGCACGTTGACTTCCTGTAATAAATGTGTTAATTTTAAAGCAAATTACGGCATTGCATAACAACGATGAATGAGATATTAATCTTTCAAGGAGTAATTGGGATTTAAAGCAAAAGCCTAAAGGGCTTAAATACGTTAAAATAAGAAACAAAACAACGACCTAAAAAGATGTCAAATGAAAGAACAAATACCAACCGCAATAAAATTCGCCAATGACCTCGGAGAGGTCAAATGTTTGTAGAAAGAGCACCTTATTAAATTATTCGACCCCGGATGGGGTCGAATATGCTTTCACAACACGTTTTCTACAAACATGCAATCCCGCTGGGATTGAAAGAAAGAATATTAGAACCAGAAGAAAACAACAACCTAAAACCGTCAAATGAAAGGTAAAATATCAGCCTCGATGAAACGACCTAATGACCTCAGAGAGGTCAAATATTCCTCCAAAACATTTGCCTTTTAATTAAAGAACCTGCTTACCTTTGACTGTTGTTCACTCAACGGCTTTGGCTCCAACCATTCTAAAATCAAGCGAAATGAAAAATCTAGCACTTACTATTCTACTCGGTCTGTCATCCATCGGGCTATTTGGACAGGCAAGGGTAGATTCCACTTTTTCCGAATCGGCAATAACCTTAAAGACACCAACTGGTGATATTTTTGGCACGCTCACCATGCCCAACAATCTAAAACCCGTTCCTGTAGTGCTAATTGTTCCCGGCTCCGGCCCCACCGATAGAGATTGTAACTCACCGCTGGGCATTCACACCAACGCATACAAGATGCTGGCCGAAGGATTAGCCCAAAAGGGCATTGCCACCGTCCGGTTCGACAAGCGAGGAATTGGTGAGAGCAAAGCGGCTATGACCAGCGAAAGCGACCTCCGATTCGACACCTACATCAACGATGTAGTTGGCTGGATATCGCTGATAAAGTCGGACAAGCGGTTTTCAAAGATCGTGGTATTGGGCCACAGCGAAGGTTCGCTTCTAGGGATGGTTGCTGCGGAAAGAACTAATATTTATGCATTTATCTCCATAGCCGGTGCAGGAAAGCCAGCCGATGAAATTCTGCAAGAACAGCTCAAAAGCAAGCTTCCACCCCAGCTGATGGACGAGTCGAACAAGATTCTCGACAGCCTTAGAGCCGGCAAAACCGTTTCGAATGTAAGCCCCGCGTTGGCTCCGCTTTATCGCCAAAGCGTTCAGCCATACATGATTTCCTGGATAAAGTACAACCCTGCAAAGGAGATTGCCAAGCTGAAAATTCCGGTTCTAATCATCCAAGGCACCACCGACATTCAGGTCTCAGTGGAGGATGCCAAGCTGCTGTCGCAGGCAAAACCAGACGCCAAATTGCTAATTATCGACAATATGAACCACGTTATGAAGGAGGCCACCGCCGACATTCAGCAAAACATGGCCACTTACAAAAATCCAGAACTGCCGCTGAAATCGGGGTTGGTGGAGGATATTGCCAGCTTTATACTGGCGAAAAAGTGATGGTTTACAGAAAACATATAATACCACATAAGGAATAAAAAGGCTAATCAATTCCTAATTGCTTAAACACACTATTTAATGCACCGTTCATTAAATAGTTTTTCTGCAGGCTTCTGACCAAGTTGTTTGTCCAAAAACAACCAGTCTAAACATGATTTATCCAATTGATCAAGTTTGTAGTATACAAATGCTCTATTGTAATACGCATCAACATAAAGAGAATCAATAGATATACAATTAGAGAAAGATAAAATTGCCTTTTCTAACTCGCTATTATTCACATAATTTACACCTTCTTTAAAATACTTATTCGACAACAGGATGTCGTTATAAGCAAGTTGTTTTGATTTTTTAAAAACAAAATCAGGATCAAATTTAAGTGAAAAGAGTTTGACGCCAGCATATTTATGTGAAGCTTCGGAAATAAAGAAGACAGTCAAATCAACCTGATAGTATACCTTTCGATTGACTTTCCATAAGTTCCAAGAAGCACCACCTTTAATTAATTTAAGAATATTATTTGCAACCTCATCGGGAATATCTTTATTATTAACTAATCTTATTTGCTTACACACTCCAAATGAATCCAGCATCACTTCCATACTCACATATCCATTAAAATTACTGGAATTATAATGGCTATTAATCTGATATTCCCACCCTCCAGTATAAAATGGCAAAAACATTTTGTTCAATCGAACTACTGTATCATTTTTGTACTCAACCAACTTATTAGTAAAGATGTAGTCGATGTAATTCTTCTCCTTTAGAAAGATAAACTTATTAACTTTATCATCAGGGCTTCCGTTGTCATTTACCAAGACGACCAAACTAGTATCATTAACCGATATCACTTTATAGTAATCAAGATATGTTTTAAGAATTGAGTCCCCAATGAAAGAAAATGGGTACACAATTTGGGATAAATCATTATAAGTAATTCCAAGATGGCCATGAGAAATCTCAAAAACAGTCTGGATAGTATCCATTCCATTTCTTTCAACATATCTACTGCCATCTTTCTTTTCAACTTTAACTCGAACCCAAGTATTATACAGTAATTTTTGCTTGGCTGTGGCGCAACCTGACAACCATAATGCAATAAATATGAGATATTTAAATAGATTTGATTTCATTGTTTAGCCATTAAATAATATTTTGATAATAAGAATGCAAAGCTTCGTTTCTTATATTTCAACAACTTTAATATTAATACTAAATTAGAAAATACTTTCGAGTTTGGTACCAACTTTATCTAATAAATTTTTTCTGGTTTATACACTATGTCATATGTTTGTAGAACATTCACCGCAGAAAAACATTCGACCCCAGCCGGGGTCGCACATTCATTCTCGAAGGCTTACTATAAGCATGCAATCCCGCTTGGATTGAAACCGGAAAAAATGCGGCCACACACTCCTACTCCATCTTCCCCTTAATAAACGCCACGTCGCGCTGCAGCTTATCGATGGCATGCAGCACCTCCTCGCGCTCCACCTTGCCTGCCGGAAGCTCATCGCTGATGTAGTGCACAAAGCGCCACATCTCCTTAACGTCGGACGCATTCACGTCGTAGGGCTTATACAGGGTGTTAAGCGAGATAAGGCGAAAGGCACCACTCTCCTCCAGCCTGTTCTCCACCACCTTAAAAGCCACACCATCGTCGAGGGTGAGCACCACAAAGGCTTCGCCGCTGCGAATGGTGGTCCAATCCTGCACAAACTCACCGGTAACAAAGGCACCATCGGGTATGGGCAGCATGGAGTCGCCGCTGATTTGAAACGTGCGATATTTCCTGTCATTCCGCAAAAACGGGAGGCGGAATACCGGCAGCCGGCTAATGAACTCGGGGTCGGCAAAGCCCGCCAGGTAGCCAGCCTTGGCCTTCTCGGGCACCAGCTCAATGTTCTCCTCGTTGTCAATGCCCACGGTGGCCGTAAGCACCCTCAAGTTGCTACCCTTTAGGTAAACATCGAATCCCCGCTCCAGCTGCCGTAGCTGGCTTTCCGACAGCTTTTCCAAATCCACCTTTACCAGCGTATCGATGGAGACGTTGAAGTAGGCTGACGAGGAGATGAGCACATCGATGGTGGGCTGGGCAACACGATTTTCGTAGTTGTTGAGCGTAGGACGCTTGAGCCCCAGTATGGAAGCCAACTCCTCCTGCGTTTTGCCCCTTCTCTTCCTCAACAATTTCATGTTTGAACTAAAAAACATCTTGCTTTTTGCTTTTAGTTAGATTATATTGTAATCTCATTATTGATTATTATCTAAGCAAAGATAAAAATAATGAAACAATACGCCAATTCGACAATAAAAAATAGACCAATAGAAGAGATGGAAGACCAAAGTCAGAAGTGGATAAGATGAATCGACTTCAGGAAATGGTAAACAGAGGAGCTTAAAATAAAAAAATGGAGACCGACCGTCACATAGCGCACATGGACCTCGACACCTTTTTTGTGTCGGTGGAGCGACTGCTGCGAAGCGATTTGAACGGCAAGCCCGTAATAGTGGGTAGCCTTTCGGACCGGGGCGTTGTGGCTGCCTGCAGCTACGAGTCGCGGCGATTTGGCGTTCACTCGGCCATGCCCATGAAGATGGCGCTGCGGCTCTGCCCCGATGCGGTGGTAATCCGTGGTGACATGGACCGCTACAGCCAATATTCCCGCATGGTTACCGAAATTATTTCCGAAAAGGCACCGGTGATTGAAAAGGCCTCCATCGACGAGCACTACCTCGACATTACGGGGATGGATCGTTACTTTGGCTGCTACACCTGGATGCACGAGCTGCGCCAGCGCATCATCAGCGAAACAGGGCTACCCATCTCCTTTGGGCTCTCGGTAAACAAAACCGTGGCCAAAATTGCCACCGGAGAAGCAAAGCCCAACGGCGAAAAGGACGTTCCCTTTCCGCTGGTAAAGCCATTTCTGGCCCCGCTCTCCATTGCGCGGATACCGGGCGTAGGGGACGCAACATTCCGGCTGCTGCGCTCCATGGGGGTGGCAACCATCGACACGCTGAGCAACATTTCACCCGACATGATGGAGCGGGTGCTAGGCAAGAGTGGCATTGTAATATGGCGCAAGGCCAACGGCATCGACAACACCCCCGTGGAGCCCTACTCCGAGGCCAAAAGCATCAGCACCGAAACCACCTTTGAACAGGACACCACCGACATTGCCATGCTCCGCGCCAAGCTGGTGCGCATGACCGAAAAACTCTGCTACGAACTTCGCCGCGACGAACGGCTGGCTTCGGTGGTAACCGTAAAGCTGCGCTACTCCGACTTTAACACCTACACCATGCAGAAGCAGATATCCTACACCTCACTCGACCATCAGGTGAGACCCATAGTGGAG
>DATKTT010000325.1:0-16023 GCA_035530955.1 Williamwhitmania sp.
TCCAGTTGCCATTGGCATAATCGTAAAAATCTACGCCTGGTTTAATGGACAAATCCATGTTGGCTGGTGAGAATGCCAAGGAGGTTTGCTTGTCTGAATGTCCACAACCCGCTATTCCCAGCAAGGTTGCCATGCCTGCTAGGATCATTAGTTGGTGCTTAGTCATATTACTTCAATGTTAAGTTATTTATGGTGGTTAGATAGGTTTGGCTGCTAACCGTTTAATTGTGTGGATAAAATTAGGAAAAACAGATGATGCTAAATGAAAAAAAGCCACCAGATTGGTGGCTTTCCTCTTTTCTGTTAGCTATTCAAAAAGTTTAAATGCTTTCTGAATAATTGCTATTGCTTCTCGCAGTTCCGGCTCGGTAATAACCAACGGCGGGGCAAAGCGAATAATATGATCGTGGGTAGGTTTAGCAAGCAGACCTAAGTCGCGCATGGCAAGGCAAACGTCCCAAGCGGTTTTGCCATTTTTAGGTCTTACCACAATGGCGTTGAGTAAACCTTTACCTCTAACAAGGTCAACCATGTGGCTGTTGGTCTCTTTCTTAAATTTTTCCATCTCTTCGCGGAAGATTTTGCCCATGCGTTCAGCATTCTCGGCCAAATTTTCATCCTTAATTACGCTAAGAGCCTCAATTGCAACCTTACAAGCCACTGGGTTTCCTCCAAAAGTGGAGCCGTGTTCACCTGGCTTAATGCAAAGCATAATGTCGTCGTCGGCAAGAACTGCAGACACAGGCATCACGCCACCAGAAATTGCTTTCCCAAGAATAAGAATGTCGGGACGAACGTTTTCGTGATCACAGGCTAACATTTTACCTGTGCGGGCAATACCTGTTTGAACTTCGTCGGCAATGAATAGCACATTTTTAGCTTTGCAGAGATCCTTTGCTTTTTTCAAATACCCTGCATCGGGAACAAATACCCCAGCCTCACCTTGGATTGGTTCAACAAGGAAACCCGCAACATTGGGATCTTGCAGTTCTTTTTCGAGCGCTGGGATGTCGTTGTAAGGGATCTTGATAAATCCAGGAGTAAATGGACCAAAACCCGCATAGGAATCGGGGTCGGTGCTCATGGATACAATGGTTATGGTGCGACCATGGAAGTTGCCATCGCAAACAATAATCTTGGCCATATCATCCTTAATCCCCTTTTTACTGTAAGCCCATTTGCGGCATAGCTTAAGAGCTGTTTCGTCGGCTTCCGCACCGGAGTTCATCGGAAGAACCTTGTCGTATCCAAAATACTTGGTTATAAACTCTTCAAATTCTCCAAGAACATCGTTGTAAAAGGCTCGTGAAGTCAGCGTAAGCACTTCTGCTTGCTGTTTCATTGCATTGATAATTCTTGGGTGGCAGTGACCTTGGTTTACGGCGGAATAGGCCGAAAGGAAGTCGAAGTATCTTTTGCCTTCAACATCCCACATGAATACGCCTTTTCCTTTTTCGAGTACTACTGGTAGGGGATGGTAGTTGTGGGCTCCATACTTGTCTTCCCGATCCATGAACTGCTTTGGTGTCATCTTTGTCATTTCAGTTAGTTTATGAGGTTTGTTATCTGTTTTTGCGGACACAAGTCTAGCAAAGGTTTTGCTCTTAAACAAGAATCGAAATCATATTTTTAGAAACTTTAACCTATTATATAGCATCATTTTAACTTAAGGGGAAGGGATCAGTGCATTGTAGGGCGAGACTAATTAGTTTATTTCTTATTTGTAGCGAGTTTTTGGTTTTTTTATAATTCACTGCAATGAAATATGATAGAGGAGAGAATGAGATTACGACTGCTTTATCGTTTCATTAAGGGAACATTTCCTTGACTTGGTCGATTATTAGCTTTATCTTGATGCGCTGAAATAAGATATTGGCTAGCTTTAAAAAGTTTAATATTAGCGCGATATGGAGCAGGTATATAAGATTTTGTTGGTGGACGACGAGAATGATATCCTTGAATTTGTTGGATATAATTTAAGGAAGGAGGGCTTTGATGTCTATACGGCCAGCAACGGTATGGAGGCTATTCGGTTGGCAGAAGAGGTGATGCCCCACCTAATTCTTTTAGACGTGATGATGCCTGAAATGGATGGTATTGAAACTTGTGAGGTGATTCGTCATAATCCTAAGCTGAAGAATATATTTGTTGCCTTTCTCACCGCCAGAGGTGAGGACTACTCCCAAATTGCAGGGTTTGAAGCCGGTGGCGACGACTATATTGCAAAGCCAATTAAACCAAAGGTGCTGGTGAGTAGGATTAAAGCCATGCTAAAGCGTCTTGACAGCAATATTGTTGATACGAGCGGAGAAAGTCAGTTAATTAATATTGCTGGCATTGTTATCGACAAGGAACGCTACATGGTGGTTAAGGAGGGAGAAGATCTAGTGTTACCGAAAAAGGAGTTTGAACTACTCGCATTGTTACATTCCAAACCCAATAAGGTGTTTACGAGGGAGGAAATTTTCTCATCCATTTGGGGGGATAATATCATTGTTGGTGATCGCACCATTGATGTACATATTCGCAAGCTCCGCGAGAAAATTGGCGATGATTATATCAAAACTATCAAGGGTGTTGGATATAAATTTGTTGATTGACCAAAACGCTAATTTGTAGCATTAAAGTTGAAAATTTATGGATATTATTGCTGCGTTTTTATAATGGAGCAATATGTATTACATGACATGGAATTCAACGTATGAATTGGGCATTGAGAGCATTGATGCCGATCACCAAAAGTTGGTAAGTATAATCGATGAGCTCATTGGGGCTCTTTCTGAAGGGAAAGGCAAAGCAATCACTGAGCCATTGCTTAAAAGGTTATCGGACTATACCATTTCTCATTTTAGGAGAGAGGAATTTTTACTGAAAAGCGCAAATTATGACGACCTTGAATCTCATGTGCGTCAGCACCAATTGTTCATTGAAAAGATAAAAGAGTTTCAGCAGAAGCATAAGTCTGGTGCTGAAGGCGTGGCAATTGAAATGATGAAGTTCCTTAAAGACTGGCTCGTAAACCATATTCTTGTTATTGATAAGAAATATCAAGGTGTCATTAAGACTAAGATGGGGCTTAAGTAGGCGAATAAGTTACCTTGATCAATGATATTTTGGGACAAAAAAGGGTGCAATTAGCACCCTTTTTTTGTGAATATATAGCCAAGGCTATTCGTCGTAATTGTTCAGAATAAAATCACGCTGCGCTTTAAGCAGATTGATGGTTTGAAGCAGCATGTTTTTAGATTCATTGAGAATACCCAGATAGAGAACGCTGTTACGTGTGCCCGTCTCATTGGATTTTATACGCTTAATTTGGTTTTTACGGGCAACATTGATGGTTTCAAGGATATCCTGCTGCGCACTAATAACCATAGGAATATCAGTAAAGTCATTGTCGGAAACCATTTTAATGATTTGCTCGAAAAGTTTAGATATTTTTAGGTTAATATCCTTGATCTCATTTTGTTGAACCTTATTAAAGCCTTTGTGGTTGTTATCGATGTGCTGAAAACTTGGGCCAGTTACAAAGGTAAGCGAATGAGCAATTTCACGGAGGTAGTCAATCACCTGTACGTAGAAGTGCCCAGTTTCAACGGAATCGGCCCGGAATTTTTGTAACGTGGTTGTTAAGTTGAGCTTTAATTTTTTAGCGTCAAAATTTAGATCATCAACCCTAGCATTTATCTTTTTGAGTAACTTTCTGTCTTCGGTTGATAAGCCAACCAGCGTTTGATTATAAATTTCAATGGAGTTTTTCAACATTTCCTCCACATCCTTTATGCATTTACGAACAATGTTAGAATCTTCAAAAGCTAGCTCATCCACCTCGGCAGAGTGACGCTCAGCATATTTTTTCTTATGCAGCTTGTGGCTTTTTAGCAAAATATAGCCAGCCAGAACAATTAATCC
The DNA here is from genome assembly GCA_035530955.1 of Williamwhitmania sp. Taxonomy (GTDB): domain Bacteria; phylum Bacteroidota; class Bacteroidia; order Bacteroidales; family Williamwhitmaniaceae; genus Williamwhitmania. The sequence goes on from DATKTT010000325.1 coordinate 3,913, forward strand.
CACCATTGCCCATTTCCCACCAAAATAGAGCGCGATGGCAACCAATGACGCAACCGAAAATGCAATGAGCGCAGTGAAAAACCAGCCTGAAATTACTGTAACCACACCGGTTATTCGGTAAACGGCACTCTCGCGTCCCCAAGCTCGGTCGGCGAGGGAAGATCCCATGGCCACCATAAAGGTTACGTAGGTTGTGGAGAGAGGCAGCTTTAGAGAAGTTGCCATCGATATTAAGATACTAGCAATGGTAAGGTTAACAGAGGCTCTTACGAGGTCGAAGGAGGCATTGGCGGCATTCTTACGCGGGTAAACCTTATGGGTCTTGGTTTGGTCGAATCGACTCTCTATAAAACGGACAATAGGGCCTGGGGTAATGCGGGCTAGTGAAGCTGAAACCGCCATAGTTTGCCTTACTAGAGTTCGAGAGAACTGTGACGAACCAAATCGCTCTATTCCGCTGTCCTGTCGTGCAAGGTTCACTTCTGTTTCAGTAACCGTTCTCGACTTTTTGGATAGGAAAAGGGTGGCCACCATAATCAGACCAGCAATGAGCAGATAGTAGGTGTTGGTTGCGACCGGCCCGGCAAGCTGCGACATTACCAAATGATCCGCGGCAACACCTGACGCCGCAAATATCTGATAGGACTTGAGGCCAGCCATTGATACTCCAATGAAGTTAACCAAATCGTTGCCTGCAAAGGAGAGGGCCAATGCAAAGGTACCCACAAGCACAATTAGTCTAAATATGTTGAAACGGAAAAATATGGTAATAAGCTGAAGTATTATTGACCATCCTAAAAAGCTTATCAGCAGGATTAGTGATGTTTCATTGTTGAGGTAATCGACAATGCTTTGCGGTACAAGCGTTGTTCCTTGTACCCCTTTCATGATAATAAAATAGGTGAGCGCCGTAATGGCAAATCCTCCAAAAATGGCACCAAAGTATGGATAGGTACGCCTTACATTAAAGGAGAAAATAACTCGGGCTATGTACATAACCACCGTCCCCGTTACGAACGCGACGACGACCGATATGAGAATTCCCGAGATTATTGCAAGTGCTTTATCGGTGTTGATGTATTGGCTTAAGGAGGAAAGTGAACCTCCGTTGCTAAGTATTTTTACTGAGGCAACTGCAACTGCTGAGCCTAATAGTTCAAATACAAGGGATACTGTGGTGGATGTAGGAAGTCCAAATGTATTAAACAGATCAAGAAGTATGATGTCGGTAATCATCACAGCCATAAAAATGACCATGATTTCCGAAAAGTAAAACTCCGTTGGGTGGAATATTCCCTTTCGTGCAATTTCCATCATACCACTCGAAAGAATTGAACCGAGAATTACACCTAGCGATGCTACAATTAGAATTATATAGCGCGGAGCGACTTGGGAGCCTATGGCTGAATTAAGAAAATTAACTGCATCGTTACTAACACCTACCACCAAGTCAATTACTGCCAATAAGATCAGAACAGTAACTGCTATCAAATAGAAATTGTCCATTTGCAAAGGTTTTCATAAAGTTTGCCCAAAGGTAATCTTGAATTAATCGGTGGGCGAATGTAGATTGTTATCATTAAGCTAAGCAAATATTAACACTAGGTTAATACTGCGTATTTTTGTCAGAAGTTATTGTCTTGCTCTAGGCTGCAATGAAAAGCAAACCCCTGCAGGTGCAACACTTAGCAGGGGCTTCTATTATAAGTTTTCAAAAATCTTCATCAGCTGCTCGCGTTTCCTTACGGCGAGTGGGATGGAGGACTTATCCTTGAGAATAAGTGTTCCACCTTCGGCCTTGTCGTACCGATCGAGGAAGTTGAGGTTTATGAGATGTGACTGGTGCGCCCTGAAAAAGCCATATGGGCTTAGCATCTCATCAAACTCCTTCAGCGTTTTAGAAACGAGCAACTTTGTATTATCCGTGAAGAAGAAGAGCGTATAGTTAGAGCTGGATTCGCATCTAATAATATCCTTAACGTTAACCAGGTGTATGCTTTCCGCGGTTTTAAGTACAATTTTCTTAAGTTCAGGAGTAACCCCTTGAATATTGGCCATAAAGGCTTTGAGCTTAAGGTTTTCGTCCTCCTTATGGATGGACTCATTGAGCTTTTCAACGGAAGCGATAAGGTCGTTTGGATCAATGGGCTTTAGCAGGTAATCGAGTGCACTAAATTTAAATGCCTGTATGGCATACTCTTCATACGCGGTGATGAAGATAAATTTGAAGTTTATGGATTCAAACATTTGAAGCAGGTCAAAGCCCGTTCCATCGGTCAGTTTAATATCTAAAAGCACTAGGTCGGGATTGTGCTTTTTGATAGCTTCGTAACCGGTGGCTACGCCGTCAGCAGTAGCCGTCAATTCGAGATTGGGGCAGTATAGTGTCACCATGTTACCAATGGCTTCTCTGGCCATGACCTCGTCGTCGATAATTATAGTTTTCAACATACGCTAAAATTTTGTTCAAGTTAGGGATTTCTAAATGATGTTTCAACCCATTTGTAGGGAATTTTAAATGTCACTTTAGTACCATGTTGTGAATTATCAATGTTAGCAAGGTCTACAATATCCATGCTGATTTTTCCTTTTTCCAACTTATTTAGGTTTTCGAGTCGCTCTTTCGATATTTTGGTGGCGAGAGAGATATGGTTTTTTTGTCCCTCTTTTTGTAATTCCATTGCTTTGTTAATGCCAATGCCATCGTCCTCCACCTCAATCAAAATAAGATCATCGTTCAGAAGGTAGCGAATTACAATATGACCTTTTCCAGCAACCGAGGTAAGCCCATGTTCTATTGCATTTTCAATAAATGGTTGGGTAAGCATAGGTGGAATAGTCATACTCTCCCGCTCAATTTCAGGATCGGCTTCTATTGCAAACTCAAATTTTTCATCAAATCGCAGGGCTTGCAATTCGAGGTAGTGTTCTAGGGTTTTAATCTCCTTGCCGATGGTGGTATACTTGTTTCTGGAATTTTCGAGGATCAAACGTACTAGCTTGGCAAAGCTGGCCAAATATTTTCCTGCCGATTTTGGATCGTTACGAAAAATATAGCTTTGTATTGCAGTAAGGGAGTTAAAAATGAAGTGTGGATTCATTTGGCTAAGCAGGAGTCGCTGCTCAAGTTCTATCGTTTTTTCTCTAAACTTAATCTGTTCCCTAACAATTTTTATCAAGTTGTAGATGCCCAAACCAATGGCAAAAAGTGAAATTGAGAAGAACCACCATGACTTCCAAAAGGGTGGTTGTATAATTATGGTAAGTTCCTTTGGCGTGGGGTTCCAAATCCCATCGCTATTGGATGCTTTAACTTTTAGGTGATAGGTTCCTGGCGCAAGATTGGTAAAGATGGCGGTTGATTGGTTGCCGTTGTTAATCCATTTGTTGTTTAGCCCTTCGAGAAGGTAAGAATATTTTATTTTTTCGGAAGTTGTAAAATCGAGTGACGCCATGTATATGGTAAGGTAGTTCTGGTTATAAGGGAGGGTTACAGAGTTGGTTTGGGTAAAATCGTTACTCAGAAGCTGATTGAAAACCTTAATTCCCGAAAGTTCTACCTGCGGTGGTTTTTGGTTTATAGTTATTTTCGATGGATTAATGATGTTAAAACCATTTTTGCCACCCACCAGCATGCTGCCATCGAGCAGCCGAATCGACCATCTGTTAAAGCTATTACCCTGAAGTCCATCCGATTCAAAGTAGGCTACATTAGACCCCTTTTCTGGAGTAACGGCATAGAGTCCGTTGTCTGTGGCAACCCATAGATGGCCTTCATAATCTTCAACTATGGATTTGACTTTTTGATTCTGGAGGTTTTCAATAAATGGAAAGGAGAGTTTCTGACCCCAACGATTGTAGCAGAATAACTTATTGCTCACTACCCAAATTCGCTGCTGCGAATCTTCGTAAATTTGAGCTATGGAAGAGGTCCCTTGAATGGGCTGGTTATCGGAGCTAAGGAAAAGGTGTTTCACTTTTAGGCTGTGCATATTTACAATGCTAATAGTGCCAAATTCATCCCCAACCCATAGTTGATTGTCGATTTTACACGCCGCGGTAAGCTTGTTTGAAAAAATATTTATGGAATCAGGGGTATTGAAGTACTTTACGGTCTTCATTCCTGGGTCAAATTTTACTAGACCATTTTCTGACCCAAGCCAAAAATCTCCATTTAGGTAGGCTCCACTTAGCAGCTCAGCACTTACATAATCTCCATGGTCAGAATTAAAAATGACGAAGGAGCTTTCTCCATTTGCCTCGTAAATCTTATGGTTCGACAGCAACCATCCATTTTGCCCGTTAGCCGTAAAAATGTCCTTGATAATCAGAGGGTGTTTTTCGTTTTCGGATTGCGATCTTGCATAAATTTCCTCAAGTTTCAATGACTTAATGTTGAGGATATTCAACCCTAAGTTAGTGGTGATGTAGATATTGGATCCGCACTTTGCAACTTTGGAGATGATGAACTTATCGTCGAGGCTCAGCCTTCTCCATGAGTTGCTATCGTTGGGCTTAAAAATAATTATATGGTTTTCAGCGGCTATAAAAACAGTGTTGGTTTGTTCATCATAGAAGGTTGTACACTGCCGGCGTAGGAGAATGTTTATCGCCTGATCGGATTGGGTAAATGGTGTTATTGCTTTTGTAGATATGTTGAAAAGGTATGGCCCCTCATCAGTGCCAAGCAGAAGCAAATTTTTAAAGGCATTGGGTGTTATTGAGTTTACGCTTACCGGGAATTTTTTTCTGTATATTGGAATTTTAGTGGTTTTCTTCGATTTAGCGTCAACCATTATGAGGCCCGAAGAAGTTCCAAACCAAGCAATGTTATTGCTGTAGGTTGAAGTTAAAATAGTTGGTAATCGTTCGATGGACGCTGAAGAATGATAAATATATTTGAACTGTTCTGTTTGCTTATCAAATAGGTAAATGCCAGAAGCATAGGTTCCAATCCATAATTCATTACGGCTCGCATCAGCGGTGAGGCTGGTAATGATTTTTCCTAGCGGTTGGTTGGTTGGAATAAACTGATGGGGGACGAATTTCTCTGTTTTGGTATCAAATATTAGCAGACCATCCCCTCCAAATCCGGAAATCCAAAGCTTTCCATTTTCACCAGCAGTAATTTCATTTATTGCACTTAGGTGCCTATTGTTAGGATAGAACATTTTAAAAGTTGATTTGAAGAAATTTAGTCGGCCCAGTCCGGCTATTCCTTTAAACCCTATCCAAACGTTTCCCTTACCATCACAAAGCAGAGCAGTTATGTCGTTGGATGGCATTCTAATGCCTTTAGAATTAGTGGTGTAATTGGTAAATACTCCCTTTTCCCTATCGAAGGAGTTAAGGCCAGCATCTGCGGTGCCAATCCAGATAGTACCGCGTTCGTCCTGAGCAAAGGCTGTGGTGTTGTTCGAGCTTAGGAAGTTTTCCATCTCTGGGAGATGGAAGTAGTGCTCGAATTTAAACTTGTTGGGGCTGTATTTGCTGATACCTTCGGCTGTCCCCACCCACACATTACCTGCTCTGTCTACATATATTTTATTGACATGATTATCGGTAAGTGAGGATGGATTATTGGGGTTATTGTTTAGAATGGTATAAATTCTTTGCTTTGGATCGAAACGGTATATTCCCGTTTCTGAAGTACCTAGCCATATCATACCTCTAGAGTCCAGTCCCATAGTGCTAACAGGCTTAGAAAATACCTTAAAGAAAGTTTCCTGAACTGGGTCAAAAACGTAGGTTCCCTCATTTGAGGCCAGCCAAAGGGTTCCGAATGCATCCTCCATAATATCGTTTACACCTTCCAACTTTTTCCCAGAGGGGTCTAGTGGCGAGCGTTTAATTTGGGCTAGCTTGCGCGTTCGTGGGTCATACCGAAATGGTCCAATCGATGGTCCACCAAACCAAACATAACCTGATTTATCAATATAGAGCAAATGCTTCTTGCTTAAAGCACCATAGTCTTTTGGATGGTTAATTGTTTCATAAAGGCTTGTTTCGAAATTAAAATGGTGCAGAATGCCAGCACCAGTTTCAACCCAAAGGTCACCTTCCGCATCAATGGCTACAGCATTAATCTCTGATTCAGAAAGATTATTTTCTTGAGCTGGCTTGAGATGGGGGTGAAAAAACTTCTCCTTTTTCCTGTCGAAATAGTTGAGACCATTGGCTGTTCCAATCCAAAGATTGCCATTTTTGTCCTCACAGAGGCTGGTAACAAGGTCATTTGAAAGGCTGTTGCTATCGAGTGGAGAGTTTTTATAAATCACCATTCGCATTCCATCATACCTATTTAACCCATTATCAGTCGCAAACCACAGGTAGCCATATTGGTCTTGAATAATATCGAAAATTTGATTGCTGCTTAGCCCTTTATGCTTAGAAATGTTATCAAATTTGGTAAGAAAATCCTGCTTAAATCGAGGCTGAGACCGAGGTATTTGCTGGGCAGCAGCTGAGATAGTTGCAAGAGTTATAAGCAGGGTTAGGACTTTTCTCATAGTAAGCTTGTAGTTCAACCTATGGCAAATTGTGGAAATGGAATTGGATGGATATTTTTCAAACAGGGCATTTCGTCAATAGTCCATTTTTGAGATGATTGGTTGTTGCAAAATAGTAAAAAAAGTTGCGCCTTTATCGCAATTAAAGCAAAAGAGCCAATCGGCATAGAATCCGATTGGCTCTTTTGATCACAATACTTTAATTTGCTACTGCTTGTTCGCTTCGGCAAATGCCCTTCCAGCTCTTAAAGCCTTTAGGTTGGTTTCAACAATTTCAGGTCCCTTCTTGCCAAAGAGTTGGCGAATACCATCCTCAAGGCTTTCGAATGAAGTCTGAAGGTAAGGAGAGGCTGCTCCCAACATCACAATGTTCGATGCTCTTGCACTACCAGCCTCCTTGGCAATGGCATCAGCATCGAGGGCAATTGCTCTTGGCAGCTCCTTTATTTTCTTATTCAACGCCTCTACACTTGGGTAGTCGTTGATATTATTAAAGGGGGTGAGGTTGGTTACCACAGTTCCTTTACTCGAAAGGTAGGGTAAGTACCGCAATGCTTCCATCGGTTCAACGGACAAAATCAGGTCTGCGCTTCCCAACGGAATCAAGTCGGAGGCAATCTCCTTATCTGAAATTCGTAGGTGGCTCTGCACATCTCCACCACGTTGGCTCATACCATGAACCTCTGATTGCTTCAGGAAGAGGTTCTTCGAAACGGCAGCATGTCCAATAACCGCTGCAATGGAAAGAATTCCTTGTCCTCCAACACCAGCAAGTATGATATCTGTCTTCATTGTTTTTTTGTTTGATGTGGATGAGTTAGTTATCCTTTTTTTCTTCCCGCTTGCGTCGTGCGAAGGTTTGAATGCACTCCCTTCTTGGAATGAGCACCGAAACGCCTTGGTAAGCTAGCTCCTCTTTCATAATGGCCACATTTTCCTCGTGGTTCTTCTTGAGTGGATTCATTACGCGAAGGTGATTGGGATCAACGCCAAGGCCTAAACAAATCTGCTCAAGTCTTCCGGTGGCCGCAGAGTGCTGCCCACCAGTCATACCCGTTGTTGAGTTATCGGAAATAATAATGGTAATGGGCGTATTTTCTATAACTGCGTCAAGCAAACCGGTCATGCCCGAGTGCGTAAAGGTAGAGTCACCAATTACGGCAACAGCAGGAACAAGTCCGGCATCGGCGGCACCTTTTGCCATGGTGATAGAGGCGCCCATATCCACGCACGAGTTGATGGCGTTAAAGGGGGGCAAGGCTCCGAGGGTGTAGCAGCCAATATCGGCAAAAACTCGCCCTGCACCATACTCGGCAATGGCCACATTAAGGTCTTCGTATACGTCTCGATGGCCACACCCTTGGCAAAGGGCTGGTGGTCGTTGTTTCACCTCATCAGGAATGGGTGCTCCCTCTTCCATTTTAATACCCAGCGCTTTGGCAACAATATTGGGATTAAGTTCGCCGTCGCGTGGAATAGTTTGGTCGAGTCGACCGTGGATCGGCTTAGTGGTGTTGATATAGCCTTTCAACATCTCTTCAATAATGGGATATCCATCTTCGAGAACCAAGATTTGATCGCAATCCCGATAGAGGTGCTCCACCTTCTTACGAGGAAGAGGGTATTGGCTTATCTTTAGAATAGGGTGTGGGCAGTTACGTTCTGGATAGCACTCCATAAGGTAGTTGTAGGAGATGCCTGTTGCAATAATGCCCAGCTTCTTGTTGGGAGCGTCAATAAACTGGTTGAATGACGACTCCTCTGATGCCGTTTCCATATTAGCTTGATTGCCAAGGAGCAACTTGTAGTTTTTACGTGCAATGGCGGGAAGCAGCACAAACTGCCGTGGGTTTGCTGGTAGCTTAAGCGCATTTTCACCTACTTTTTCCTTGGTGGCAACGCCCGAACGGGAGTGAGCCATACGGGTTGTAATGCGAATCATTACCGGTACGTTGAAGCGCTCCGAGAGCTCAAAGGCGGAGTAGGCCATGTCGTAGGCCTCCTGCTGGTTGGATGGTTCCAAAATTGGAATCATGGCGAACTTTGCATAGAAGCGGGAGTCCTGCTCATTTTGTGACGAGTGCATGGAGGGATCGTCGGCTGAAACAACTACTAAACCACCATTAACTCCCGTGATGGAGGCGTTGATAAATGGATCGGCAGCCACATTTAGACCTACATGCTTAAAACATACCATCGATCGTTTGCCGGCATACGACATGCCAATCGCAGTCTCCATTGCAGTTTTCTCGTTGGCAGACCATTGCCGATGGATTTTCTTTTCGGCGGCTTGCTTCGATCCCTGTATGTATTCCATTATCTCGGTGGATGGCGTTCCGGGATAGGCATAGATTCCAGAAAGACCTCCGTCAATAGCACCTTGGGCTATTGCTTCATCACCTAACAGAAGCTCCTTTTTCATAAGCTATTATAATATTTTTTGAAGTAGTTCAAGCAATGATTGATTGAAAGCAAAATTATGCATTTTTATTTAAGCCTCCAACTGATAGTTGTCATAATAGTTAATATTCTAAATCAAATATTGCGATTTGATAGAAAACTGTAATTGGATGATTGTTGGATAGTCTCCATCATATGGTATTAAGGCAGATTGCCACGTAGAGGATAGGCTGAGATATAAATCGCTCTCTAAGTAAATATAACTGCTGTAATATAAAAGTTTCCGATACTACCTCCGTTGGATATATTGGCAGGAGTGGCTGCTTCAATCGGAAATACGTTTTGAAATGGTGCCAACAAGAGACGTTCGATTTGGCGCATTATAATAGATGACCCTCTCGGAAACCGAGCCGGGGGCAGCCTACGCTCAAAATAAATGGGCGCTTTTTAGCAAGGAAGAAAAATGTACTAGGAATAAACAGTAATCACAACTGTTCTTCGAACGCTGTGATTTCTAAACTCGCAAAGGAAGATTCCCTGCCAGGTGCCTAATGCCAGCTGATGGTTTGTTACCGGAATGGTAAGGCTTGGTCCAAAAAAGGAAGATTTTATGTGAGCAGACATATCATCTGTTCCCTCAATGGTATGCGTGAATTTAGGGTAGCTATCAGGGATAAGCTCGTCTACAAAGGTGCGTAAATCGTTCCTTACCGAGGGGTCAGCGTTTTCGTTGATGGTGAGTGCAGCAGAGGTATGTTTAATGAAAAGGTTAACCAGTGCAATTTCTGGAAGAGGTGGCAACGCCTTCTCAATAAGATGGGTTATGAGGTGGTAGCCTCTGCTTCGCTGCGGAAGTTCAATAGTTACTTGGGTTACCATGTTATACCAGTTTTTTTACGTGTTCATTAACAAAGTCGAAACAAAAGTTTTCCATTTCGTTGCACAGCGCACGGTAAAATGCTTCGCGCACAGTAGGTTCGGCAGGTGTTGTTGGAAAATGGTGAACGATTATCTGGGGATTACCTGTGAGGTTGTCTTTTGCTTGTTCCGCTTCTTCCGAAAGTATTATTACAAAATCAGGTGTGAAGTCCTTAATCTCCTCAATCGATTTGGACGTGTACTTGGTAATATCAATTACGGCTTCCATCATGGCATTGGCTGCCTCCCAGTCCAAGCTGCCTTTAGATATGCCAGCACTCTTTACTTCGATGGCTCCTTTACCATAGTAGCTCATCCAACCTTCCGCCATTTGGCTTCTGCAAGCGTTGTTGGTGCTGAGGAGAAGAACTTTTTTCAAATCCATGAATTCTGATACAGTTAAAGTTGTGTTGTCGGCAAAGTTACACGAATTTCGAAATGTAGTGGCAATAGGTAATAGGCTTACATGGGGTAAATGTGTATCTTCGAGCAATATTTTTAATAAATTGGTGTTTTTTTTGAAATTCTAGTACGAATGAGGTTTCTCCTTTTTTCCTTTCTTCTGCTCTCTCTTACATCCTTTTCGGCAGTGGCACAAAATGAGGTTGAGCTAACCGGCGTGGTTAGCGATTCCCTAGGTAATGCTATTCCATATGCCACCATAACCATCGAGGGCACCAATGCTGGATGTAGCGCCAACGAAGCTGGCGAATTTAAGCTACATGTTCCAACAGGAGTTGGGGTTACGTTGGTTGTTCAATCGCTTGGTTATCAGCCATTGCAAGTTAATAAGACGTTTAGTGGTAAAAAAAGTGAAACAATTGCTTTTATGCTTACGCCGAAAGCTACAACGCTCAGCGAGGTGTCCGTTATAGGGAATGATAAGAATGCTAGTAATTCAACCATGATTAACCCTAAGATAGTGGAGCTTATGCCCAACGTAGGAGGAGGCTTTGAGACAATACTTAAGAGTATCCCTGGGGTGACTAGCAACAATGAACTTAGCTCTCAATATTCGGTTCGTGGTGGCAGCTTTGATGAAAATTTAGTATACATCAACGATATCGAAGTTTACCGCCCTTTTCTAATGCGTAGCGGCCAGCAGGAGGGACTTAGCGCCATAAACCCCGATATGGTGGCATCCGTGGAGTTTTCCACAGGAGGATTCGATGCCGACAAGGGTGACAAGATGTCGTCAGCGCTGAGCATTCGCTACCGTAAGCCTGTGAGTTTTCGTGCTTCTGCATCCGCCAGCCTGTTGGGTGGTTCTGCTTCGGTGGAGGGGACAGCGCTTAAGGGACGACTAACTCATATTTCGGGGTACCGCTATAAAACATCCAAGTATCTATTGGGTACCTTGGACACCAAAGGGGAGTATTACCCATCTTTTTCCGACTTTCAGACCTTTATAAACTACGATATGTCCTCTACTACTTCTGCTTCATTGCTAGGAAGTTACGCAACCAACAAGTATGAGTTTTTCCCAGAGAACAGGGAGACCTCATTTGGATTACTCAGCAATCCTCTAGCTTTCAAGGTATACTACGATGGCTGGGAGCACAATACCTACCAAACTGGATTAACCGCAGCAACAATAACCTTTCGCCCCGCAGAATCGTTGGCTCTCAAGTTTATTGCTTCATCGTACATTTCCAGCGAGAGGGAGACCTACGATATTCTGGGAGAGTATTGGATTAATGAGCTCGATAATTCACTTGGTTCCAGTACATACTCCGACAGCTTGGTCAATGTGGGCATTGGATCATTTCTCAACCATGCACGCAATAGCTTGGATGCATATGTTTACTCCTTTCAGCACAAGGGAACCTACGTCAACGGAAGCAGTACCCTGCAGTGGGGTATAAGGGTTCAGCGAGAGCGCGTTTTCGATAATGTAAAGGAGTGGGAACTGATTGATTCGGCTGGCTATAGCCTTCCAAATGGAGGGAATAGCTTGAATTTGTATTCGCTGGCCAGTGCCCATAATCGTTTTGATGCATACCGGCATTCGGGGTACATTCAAGAAAAGTACGATTTTAACGCTGGCAAAGCAGAACTTTCAGTTACCGCGGGTGTAAGAGCCACATACTCTATGCTAAATGGGGAGTTGAATATTAGTCCCCGATTTTCTTTGGCGTATACCCCTCATGAAGGCAGCCCCGTTTCCTTTCATCTCTCTGGAGGTTCTTACGTTCAACCTCCTTTTGTTAAGGAGCTGCAGGATGAGACTGGCAAAATGAATTTCAACCTCAAAGCACAAAAATCGATACAAATTGTGGCGGGT
>DATKTT010000326.1:0-5238 GCA_035530955.1 Williamwhitmania sp.
CCCATCTGCCGTTGCATGTATAAAGAGGATAACGCTTTGCGGATCCTCATAACCTTTTGCGGCAAAATAATCCAGAAAAGGAGTAACCATGCGCACGGCTATTTCTTCCATCTCATCTTGAAAAGACTCCATTACATGAGGGTGCAAAAACATAGAATAGTATAGCTTATAAAATTCCCCACGCTCAATTACTCGGTCAAAAATGCGATTCATCACGGCAATTACCTCTTCATCAGAAGTTAAAGCCCTATCTCCCGATTCTCCAAGTGCAGAAAAGATATCGTCTATACCGTCTCTTGTAATGCTTCGGAGAATCTCCTCCTTGCTTTCGAAGTAGGAGTATATTAACCCTTTAGCAACACCAGCCTCCTTCGCTATTTGCGAAACGGAAGTGCTAAGATAGCCGTGTTCCGCAAAGAGCTTAAGAGCCACATCCATTATTTGGGTTCGCTTATCCTCCTTAATTTTATCTAACTGCTCTTTAGTCCGTGGTGCCATAGCAACGATTCCTTCTTTTTTGATATTAAATTTTATGACTGACCGGTCGGTCAAATATACAACCAACAATAAAAAAAGCAAGCCTTTGGAGCTTACTTTTTTGTTAATTATTTTAAAACACTTTTTATAGCGCTAATAGTGTGCTAGTTACTCCATCTCCATTTTTGCCTTGGCATCTAAAAGTGCCTTCTCCATATCGTCAGAAACCTTTGGGTATTCCATTTTCAGATTCTCAAGCTTATTGGCAATAATGTTTCCCACGGCATAGCGCATAAACCACTTATGGTCGGCCGGAATTACATACCACGGAGCCAACTCGGTAGACGTTTCGCGAAGCATTTCGTTGTAGGCTTTCATGTAATCGTCCCAGCGCTCACGTTCCTTAAGGTCGGCGAGCGAAAACTTCCACCGCTTCGACTTATCATCGATACGATCGAGCAATCGTTGCTTTTGCTCATGTTTAGACAGATGTAGAAAAAATTTAATCACAATGGTGCCATTTTCAACCAAGTGCTTTTCCATTTGGTTGAAGCTGGCGTAGCGATTTTGCCAAAGGTCACGAGGAATATCTTTTAGCACCTTTAATCCAGGCAGCTGCTGTTTTAGGAGAATTTCTGGATGAACTCTAACAACCAGCACCTCCTCGTAGTAGGAACGGTTGAAAATACCTATGCGTCCACGCTCGGGTAAACTTTTATAGGTCCGCCAAAGGTAGTCGTGATCGAGCTCCTCCTTGGAGGGTTGCTTAAAGCTGTATACCTGGCATCCCTGAGGATTGAGTCCAGACATCACATGCTTTATTGTACCATCCTTGCCGGCGGCATCCATAGCTTGAAAAATAACAAGGATGGAATGTCTATCACTTGCGTATAGAAGGTCCTGCTGATCGACCAGCATATTTATATCCGTCTCCAGCAACCCTTTTGCATGCTCCTTATCCTTTACTCCATCGGTAGTATCGGTTGAAAAATCCTTAAGATCTCCTTTCCCGTTAGTAGGGAATTTAAACATCGATTCCGGACCATTATTATTTCCCATAGCTCTACAATTTTGTTGATAGTAAAAAATTGAACCTCAAACCGTCACACGATTATCGATCGAAATAAAAGTAGCTCATTTTAGAGTATCAATCCAACAAAACCCATCACAATTTTCCTTAAGAATGGTTAAAAAGGCTATCTTCGGCAAAAAAATCGTAAGAAAGTGAAAGATCTTAAGAGAATACATTGGATAGCCCTGTTTTCAGTTATTTCAACAACATTAATCTTTGTTGTTGTGCGATTGGGCTTTAAAATTCATGTTCAAACCACGCCTTACATCAGCTACTTTACCGATATTGTAGCCATTATCGCCTCCATTGGATCTATTTTTGGAGGAAACGCAGTGATGAAGGAGTTGCTATCAGAAATAAAGTATAAGAACGATACCGAAGAAAAGTTCAAACTCTACAAGAGTGCATTAACAAAGAAATTTCTGCTTATTGGATTGGGTGGAGAACTTTGCGCCATTGCCTACTTTGTTGGAGGAAAAAGCACATCGCTCATTCTACTGGGAATGCTTTTAATCTTTCTGCTTGTGAGTAAGCCAGCAACTTTTCGAATTGCAGAGGACCTAGGCATTACAGAGGAGCAGCTGCCAGAGTAATGCTACCGAGCTAATCAACCTTTTTTCAATAGCCGAAATAGCTTTTCCTGTTCCTTATTCCAAGTTAACTCGGCAGCAGCTTTGTGCACATTAACCAACCAACGATTACGCATTTCGTCGTTGGTAATCATTGTTCGCAAAGCATTTGCTAGTGATTGAGGGGTGCGCTCCGTCAAAACCAATCCAATGCCGCAATCCTCTACAATCTTTCTCATCTCAGGCAAGTCGGATACCAACACCGGAATTCCTGCCGCAATATAGTCGAACAGCTTATTTGGGAGAGCGTAGCGGTAGTTCAACCCCAAATCCTCCTCCAGCGAAAGTCCCACCATTGCTTCTGCGGTAATTGCCCGCAACTCACCAGGAGCAACTCTTCCAAGAAATCGAACCTGACCGGTGGCAACCAGCGGTGCAGCTAACTCTTTAATCGATTGCTCCAAGTCACCCGAACCGGCAATCCACAGGTCTGCCTCCGGTAGTAGCTTCATACTTTCGCAAAGCAATTCTAAACCTCGACCCATGTTAAGTGCCCCTTGATAAATAACAAGTGGCCGAAGGTGGTTCCTTGCAGGCATTGGAATTGGCTGTGAATATGGAAGGTTTCGAATAACCGTAAACGATCTTCCGTATCGCTTTGCATACTCCTGAGCAACACCCTCGGAAACAGTAAATGTTAAATCACATCCAGAGATGCAAGCTCTCTCTACCACTCGCCATGTTGCTCGTGCTAAACGATGCTTATCACCTATCAATTCAGGCACCTCCGTAAATAGCTCGTGTGCATCAAAAACAAGACATATAGGCTTTAGCAAGCGCATTGCCCTTGCAGCCAGCAAGGTGTCAGTATCACATGCAACAACAACGCTAAATCGGCGAATTAGCAGGTAAAAAAAGGCCCACAAATTATAGCATAGGTAGAATAATGGACCATGGTTAAATGGAAGCCGAAATCGTACAATGGAGTAGGCCGAAGTAAAGGTGCGTTTGCTCAATGGCAATCGTCGACCCACGATGGTAACGCTATAACCTAAGGTCGAAATACTACTTGCCATTTTTGCTACACGCTGGTCGACCTCAATATCGTTGGTAACAAGAATTACAGCTTTTTGCAACTTTTTTTCCCAAATATAGCGAAAGATGCATGCCGTGCAGCCTTCCACCTCACTCAAAGTATGCTTATCTTTGAAAAAATTGGAATAATGAAGGAATATAAGAGTTGCTCACTAAAGCCATACAACACATTTGGCATTGAGGCTGAAGCCACTAGATTAATTATATTGGAAACGGAAACGGAAATACTGTCGTTATCGGAGGTGCTAAATTCAAATGAGCCTAGGCTTATTTTAGGAGGTGGAAGCAACATCCTTCTTACAAATAATTTTGAGGGTAACGTAATTGCCCCTTGGTTTAAGGGAATCGAAATTATAGAAGATAAGGCTGATAGTGTGAAGGTAAAGGTCGCAGCAGGGGAAGAGTGGGACAGCTTTGTGGAGTGGGCTTGCCAAAGGAACTACTGGGGCATAGAAAATCTTTCGCTCATCCCCGGTAAAGTTGGCGCATCTCCCATCCAAAATATTGGCGCTTATGGGGTAGAAGTCAAAGATGCCATTGAATCGGTAACCTTTTTTGAAATAGAGAAAGGTGCATTTAGAACCCTTACGAACCAGCAGTGCCAATTTGGCTACAGAAACAGCATTTTCAAGCAAGAACTCAAGGGAAAAATCATAGTCACCTCAGTAACCTTCAAATTGAGTAAAGAACCTAAGCCTATTCTTCACTACGCTAACTTACAGGATCTAGCAGGAGTATCGCCCACCACTATGGCCATTCGAAAGGTTGTGATAAGTATCCGGGAGTCGAAGCTCCCCGACCCGAAAATTACTGGCAACGCAGGTAGCTTTTTCAAAAATCCGGTAATCGACGAAAAACTATTCAACAAACTAAAAGCAACCTATCCCGATATTCCCTCCTACCCAAGTGAAAGAGGAACTGTAAAAATTCCAGCGGGATGGCTTATTGAAAAAGGAGGATGGAAAGGTAAAATAGTTGGGAATGTGGGGGTTCACGCTAAGCAGGCCTTGGTAATTGTGAACTATGGCGGGGCAACAGGAGAGGCGATTATTGGGCTGGCCAAGGAAGTACAGCGCACCATCAAAAACCAGTTTGGCATAGAGCTAGAGATGGAGGTCAACGCAATATAAATCGGTAAAAACCATTCAGTATTGACATTAATTCACGGTTCAGTATTCACAACTCCCCCATTCAAGTTCCAAGAACATTTAAATAGCAGCTATACAACATTCAGTTTTTGAATAACTAACGTAGTTGTCGTATACCTTTGTATTCACAATATAAAACACATATGGACAAGCTAGTTATTGAGCCAAAAGCTACTATTACAATGAGGCTGGTAAAGGGAGAGGATTTGAATCACCATGGAACCCTTTTCGCAGGAAGAACTGCTGAATGGTTTGTAGAATCTGGGTTTATCGCCGCAGCCTCATTGGTTGATCCGCAGCACGTGGTTTGTCTTAAAATTCATGGAATGTACTTCACCAAGCCTGCACGGCCTGGTCAAATTCTTAAGTTTACCTCCAAAATTGTATTAGCAGGCAGGAGTAGCCTTATAGCCCACATCGATGTAATTCGTGCTGGCAGTGTAGAGGAACCTTTCGTTAGTGGGTTTATTACCTTTATTTATGTGGATGACACCACCAAACCGGTTTCACACAACATTGAAATTGTGCCAAAAAGCGATGAAGACATCAAACTCTACGAGATGGCTAAAGCGCTAAAGAAATAGATTAACCGATAAAAGAACAACAGCTTGGAGCATTACCTAGAAAGGGTTCTGCTCCTTTTTATTTAGGGATATCACTAAGTTTTGAATAAGGAAGGTGCGCTGCCAACCAAGTTAATTGAAATGGATTCGGCAATTCGTTAAGGGGTATAAACAAAAAAAGTCCCGAGCTCTGGTGAGCTCGGGACAAAAAACCGGCGGCGGCCTACTCTCCCACCTTGCGGCAGTACCATCGGCGCTGGCGGGCTTAACGGCCCTGTTCGGAATGGGAAGGGGTGGTACCCCGCCGCCATAGC
>DATKTT010000327.1:0-4247 GCA_035530955.1 Williamwhitmania sp.
CACAGGGTAAGTTGCCGGTATCTGCAGGCAAACTGTTCCCATCGGGCCTTGGAATTACAACAAAAGGTGGGGTTAGGGTAAGCTATGTGCTGCCAGAGGAAGCTGGCATTTCTGCTGCTGCACTTCAGCGGGTGGACTCCATTGCAAATTTGGCCATTACAGCTGGAGCAACACCCGGTTGCCAAATCTATGCCGCCGTCAACGGAAAAGTATTTCTGAATAAGGGGTATGGAAGACAAACCTACAGTAGTAACGATACCCCTATTACTCCAAATACACTCTACGACGTTGCCTCGGTAACAAAGGTGGTAGCAACCTTACCGGTTATTATGCGGCTGGAAGAACAGGGTAAGCTCTCCCTTACCGATTCTCTTGGCAAGTTTGTGAGCCTTGCTCCCAACAATACAAAAAACAAAATCCTTCTTTGGCAGCTGCTTACCCATCAGGCGGGACTAAAGGAGTATGTTCCTTACCAACTTGACTACCTAACCGCCATGCGGCCGGGAGATTCTGTTTTTAGCCAGGCCATAAGCGACACATTTGCCATCAAGGTTGGACAGTCAAAATATTTAAACCTCTACTCCCAGCTAAATCCTACACTTTTTAGCCACCATTTTAGTTCTCAATTTCCAATACCAATCGCACAAAATCTCTTTTCGGTTGATGGACTTAAGGATAGCATATATCGAAAAATAGACAACTGCCCTACATTTAACGACAATCAATACCGCTACAGCGACCATGGGTTTATCTACCTTCAACGCATTGCCGAAAATATTACCATGCAATCGCTAGACAACCTTGCATCACAATTTTTCTATAAGCCATTGGGGATGGACTATACCAGTTACTGTCCCGGGAAAAAATACCCTCTCGATAGCATTGCCCCTACAGAATATGACCTTATATATAGGAAACAGATTGTGCGTGGTTTCGTGCACGACCCCACTGCCTCGTTGCTTGGCGGCATTTCTGGAAATGCAGGAATATTCAGCAATGCTAACGACCTAGGCAAAATACTGCAGGCTTTTCTGACCAATGGTAACTACGGAATGCAGCAGCTTCTTGATTCTGCAACCATTTCGCTTTTCACGGCTCAATACAGCGTAGGAAACCGCCGCGGACTCGGCTGGGACAAGCCAGAGACCGACACCTCAAAGGCCAATCCAGTTGGGCCAACTCCTTCTCCACAAAGCTATGGACATAGCGGATTCACTGGTACATTGGTATGGGTCGATCCCGTCACTAAGTTGGTTTATGTATTTCTCTCTAACAGGGTATACCCCGATGCGGAGAACACCAAGCTGGCGAAAATGAATATCCGAACCGATATTCTGGAAGAGTTAGAGAAAGCGGTAAAAAAGTAGGTAACCAAAAATTGACCACCAATTCATAAAAGAAACCCCAGCACTAGTGCTGGGGTTTCTTTTATGTAGATTCCCTAAAAACTTCGAAAAGGGTCCTCTACTTCAAGGTATCCTTAACATAAAGCGTGTTCTGATCCAAGTTCTGCTCATATCCCTGAATTATGGCTTTGAGGCGGTTCTCCATAAGGTTGGCCGTATCGGGTAATGCATCTAACAAGTTATTTTTCAACAAGCTATCCTTTCGATAGTTGTATAGGGCAAGCGCCTTTTCCCCATTGAATTGAAGATCGTAATTACCATCTATCAGCTGGTAAATTCCGCTGATGTAGTTAACGGCAAAATGCTGGGCCGTGGAATCGAAAAGAGAAGTTCCATAGCCAATAAACGGCTTTTTGCAACCTACCAGCTGCAACACCGATGGCATAATATCGGCTTGTTCAGCTACTGTGTAACTTACCCCATGAAATGTAGAATCACCCGGGTAATAAAACATAATTGGAATATCGTAGTTCCCTACTTTATTACCATAGTATTCTCCCATTGGCTGAGCAGTATGGTCGGCAGTAAAAATAAAGAGGGTGTGCTTATACCAGCTTGTCTTTTTAGCGGCTTCAAAAAAACGACGTATGGAGTAATCGGCGTAAGCAATTGTCTGCAGAATTGGAAGCTTCCCCGTTGGAAATACTCCTTTATACCTATCGGGAACCGTATAAGGGTGATGGGACGAAAGCGTAAATACAGCCGAAAAGAACGGCTGCTTGAAGGTCGTTAACTCCTTTGAAAAGTATTGCAGAAACTCCTCATCATAAATGCCCCAGCCACCGTCCTCCGCATCGGGGCCATTATACTCATTCTTGCCATAATACTTTTGAATACCCGCTGCGGCTGCAAAAGTGTCGAAGCCCATTGTGCCATTATGCCCACCATGAAAGAAGGAGGAGTTGTAACCCATCTCCCCCAAAAATTTGGGCAAGGTGTTTATTCTATTGGAGCCGTATTGAGTCGTAATAAACGGATCGTCCATAAGCGCCGGAATGGATGCCAAAATGGAGGGCACTGCCTCAATGGAGCGCTTACCATTGGCGTAGGCATTTTGAAACGCCCAGCTGTGTGCAGCAATAGAATCGAGGAATGGGGTGTAATTACCACCTGCTCCAAAAAAGCCGGTATACTCACTGGAGAAACTCTCGAGTATGAAGATGACCACGTTAGGTTTATCCCAACGAGCAGAAGTGCTATCAAACTGCTGCACAGGATTATAGTAGGTAAGGATATCTGCCTTATTTTTAAAATATATCCTTCCCGAAATCTCCTTCTTCTTCAGCGTTTGTAATATGGTAAATGGCGAGTTTAGCACAAGGGCAATATTCTGGGCCGAAGTGTAAGTTGCGGCTGTAATTATTCTCAATGGCTTCATTTGCAAACCTCCACGAGCGGATAACACTCCTAGTCCCATAATAAATATGGCCAGAACAGTTTGCCATATGTAGCTGATGGATGTAACTACTCCAGGAGTGTGTTTCCGTGTAGCCTTGGGATACAACATCCACAGCAGAAACACCAGCGCTATCCATGCGAGGAAAATATACCAGTAGTCCTTTATAAACTGGGGAAGCATGTTTTTGAAGTCGTTACCCAGCCATACGGAGGAGAAAATATCGGAGGTTAGCCGCTTATGCTCAAAATCATAAAATTTGGAATCGACAAAATTGGTGGCAAGTGCCAGTCCATTTACAATAACAAAGTAAAGTTTAAGAAACAGCTGATACCCGTTCAAATCCTTAAATCGACCAGGAATCAGATGCATTATGAAGAAAAGAAGGTTCAGGTAGAGCACGGCGGAAAGGTCAAACCTAACACCGGCCACAAAAAGCCAAAATGCGTTTCCAAATGAGGTCAACTCAAAATTGTGGATATTAAGCAGGTAGAAGAATAGTCGCGAAATGGTAAAGGCAAAAAGCAGCAGCAGAAATCGCAATAGTAGCAGTCGCTGGTGGTAGAGGTAATGTCGCATAGCGCTAGAATTTTCAGTATGAAAAAAACCGATAACCCACAAAAGTAATTTTTTTAGTGGAAATGGTTACAATTAAGCATTACATGTTGTATAACAAGCTATAAATGTGCCATAAATCATGTTTTTTTATTCGCTGCTAAAAATTCTTAAAACTACTTTTGTGGGGATCACAAATGCAATCGATTCCTCATGACTACTGACAACATATACAAGCTAAATAAACACCCAAAAGTCGTATTTGTTTCACTCAAGAGGAATTGTATAACATCCAATATATCAATGAATTGTTTTACCAAAAACCTATAAGATGAAACCAACTCATATTGAACACATCGGCATCGCCGTAAAGAGCCTTGAACTGGCTATCCCCTACTGGGAAAATGTTTTGGGTCTCCAATGCTATAGCGTTGAAGAGGTTAAGGACCAAAAGGTAAAAACTGCCTTTTTTATGGTTGGCCAAACAAAGATTGAGCTGCTAGAGTCTACCGATCCCGAAGGCCCAATAGGGAAGTTCATTGAGAAAAAAGGTGAAGGAATTCACCACATGGCTTTTGCCGTAGAGGGAATCGAAAGTGCGCTCGCCGATGTTGAGAGCAAAGGTGTGCAGCTAATTGACAAGACCCCGCGCCATGGTGCCGAAGGTTTAACCATTGCCTTTCTCCATCCAAAGTCAACCTTTGGTGTGCTCACCGAACTGTGTGAGGATAAGAATAAGAAATAACACAATTCAACATAAACCAACAATCAACTTGAGATGAGTAGCAACCAGGAAAAAATCAAGGAATTAATCGACCTCCGGGAAAGAGCCAAACTTGGTGGTGGACCAAAGCGAATTGAAGCCCAACATAAAAAGGGTAAGTATACCG
>DATKTT010000328.1:0-6759 GCA_035530955.1 Williamwhitmania sp.
GCTCTCGCATTCGAGCTTCAAGGTGGGCTTTCAAAACTACTTTCATAGCCCTTTCGATTTTATCCTCTCGGTTAAGGAGTCGGAGAGCCTCTCCTTTATTATTGAGCAGGCAAAACATTACCTGATGGCCATTAATAACCGCCACTACCAGGTGGCTCACGAAAATGATGGCGACAGTAAGTAGGGTTTAGCCCCAAATTAATTACCTCATTCTCCAATGCAAGATGGCTTACCTGCAATTATGTTATTGCTCATCTGGCTTTCAATTGTTGAAACGTAAATAGCATTTCTATGAAGAAGTTCTTTGGAACAGGGGTGGCTATGGTAACCCCTTTCAACTCTGACAAAAGTATCGATTTTGAGAGCTTAAAAAAGCTCACCAGCTATATTACCGATGGTGGCGTTGAATTTCTAGTTGTTTTGGGAACAACGGGAGAGGCAGCCACGCTATCGGCAGAGGAGCGCCACAAGGTTGTTCGATTTGTTGTGGAACAAAATGGTGGCAAGCTGCCCGTGGTTGTTGGAATTGGTGGTAATAACACCATGGAGGTAGCCAAAACCATGAAGTCCTTCGACCTTTCTGGTGTTGATGCCATATTATCGGTAACTCCATTCTACAATAAGCCAACGCAGCAAGGACTTTACGAGCATTTTAAGGCATTGGCAGGTGAATCACCGCTTCCTATCATTATGTATAACGTTCCGGGGAGAACGGGCATTAACCTAGCTGCTGAAACGACTTTGCGCCTAGCTCACGATTTTAAAAACATTGTTGCCGTTAAGGAAGCTTCTGGAAATCTGAATCAGCAATCCTACATCCTGCGTGATAAACCCGCCGATTTTAAAGTTCTTTCCGGCGATGACGGTTTGGCTCTTCCCCAGGTTGCCCTTGGCCTCGATGGTGTAATTTCGGTGGTGGGTAACTGCCTTCCACGCGAATTTTCGGATATGGTAAGGTTTGCTTTGGCTGGCGAATATGGCAAGGCAAAGCAGCTGCACTACAAGTTGGTAGAGTTGATCGATGCACTTTTTGTAGATGGAAATCCCGGAGGAATAAAGGCCGCTCTTGCAACAAGGGGCGTGGTGAAAAATATACTTCGTTTGCCCTTGGTTCCCGTTAACGCAAACGTGCAAGCCAAGTTGGAAAAGTTAATGGCTGGATTCTAGTCAACGCATTTTATTACTTAGGTAACCGTTAAAAGGAGGTGTTTTCACCTCTTTTCTATTCTCAACCATATGAAGCAGGTTATTTCTATTTTGATTGTTGCCATCGGCTGGTTCCAAGGCACCTTGCTTGCTCAGGAGCCTGCTGCTAAGGATGTTTACCACATAGGGAACGACATCCAAATTAGGGCGTTGGTACCGGGAGTCTATCTCCATCAAAGCTTTATGAATGTGGCTCCTTGGGGCAGGGTTGGGGCAAATGGGTTGGTTGTGATCTCTGGCAAAGAGGCTTTGCTTATTGACACACCTTGGAACGATTCCCTAACGTCGGTGCTGTGTCAATGGATTAATGACAACTTGCATGTGAAAGTGGTGAAGGCCATTGCCGGCCATTTTCATAATGATTGTATGGGCGGGTTTGGTTACCTTAACGCTCATGGGGTAGAAACCATTTATGGAGCTAGAACACTTGCTATTTGTAAGAAAAAGGGTCTGCCCATAGCTAAAACTACCTTTACCGACTCCCTTAATCTGAATTTCGATGGAACACCGCTATTCCTCTACTTTCCCGGTGGTGGTCACAGTGTTGACAACATTGTGGTTTGGATTCCATCGGTAAAAGTGCTGTTTGGCGGATGTTTGGTTAAAGATTTATACACCAACAATCTTGGTAATACTGCCGATGCCGACCTTGCTGCTTGGCCCAACTCCATTCGGCGCGTTATAGTTCGTTTTCCTGCAGCGGAAATTGTTGTTCCTGGCCATGGAGAACCCGGTGGGAAAGATTTGCTTACGCACACGCTGGACCTTTGCTCTCCTAAGTAGCATTTCCTACCTATCTACAGAGTATTCATATTTGTTGATAAAACATAGTGATAATGAAACAGACCGTTGATAGTATCTTTCCTTCGTATGAGGAGATTCCAGAGCAGTATCGGCTAAAATCACCGGTTGAACAATCGGAATACCTCATCAATGGGGAGATTTTCAGTTGGAAGGGTGAGAGCCAAAAAGTTTTTTCTCCTGTGCTAATTCGCAAGGGCAGTGATTTTGACAGCTACATTGGCAGCTATCCATTGATGGGAGAGAAGGAGGCCATGCTGGCACTTGACGCTGCCACTGCTGCCTACAACTCCGGTAAAGGCGAGTGGCCTTCCATGGGAATTGAGGAGCGCATAGAGTGCATGAAGAAATTTGTTTTTCTCATGAAGGAGCAGCGCGACGAAATTGTAAGGCTGCTCATGTGGGAAATAGGAAAAAGTGCTACCGATTCGGCCAAGGAGTTCGACAGAACTATCGACTACATTCTCGATACCATTGATGCGGTTAAGAACCTAGATAGGGACTCTTCTCGCTTTGTAATCACGCAGCAGGTTATTGCTCAGGTTCGCCGTGCGCCTCTTGGGGTGGTGCTCTCCATGGGACCATTCAACTACCCGCTCAATGAAACCTTTACCACGCTCATTCCCGCGCTTATTATGGGGAATACGGTGATATTTAAGCCTCCACGAATGGGCGTGCTGCTACATCGTCCATTGATAGCTGCCTTCCAAAAGGCTTTCCCTAAAGGTGTGGTGAACACCATTTATGGTGATGGTAAGCAGATTATTACGCCTCTCATGAAGTCGGGTAGGATTGATGTGCTGGCTTTTATTGGTACCAGCCGAGTTGCCGATATCTTGAAGAGTCAGCACCCCAAGCCACACCGTCTAAAAAGCATTCTTGGCCTCGATGCCAAGAACCCGGCCATTGTGTTGGCCGATGCCGATATTGAGAATGCGGTGAAGGAGTGTATCACCGGCTCCCTTTCATTCAATGGCCAACGTTGCACGGCTCTCAAAATTCTATTTGTACATCGAAGCATTGCCGATGCTTTTGTAAAGCGCTTCAGCGAAGAGGTTGGCAAGCTAAAGTTGGGAATGCCTTGGACTACGGGCGTGGGGATTACACCGCTACCAGAGCCCAACAAGTCGGAATTTTTAACCGGGTTGATTGTTGATGCAACGGCAAAAGGGGCGAAGGTGGCAAATCCATCTGGCGGATACTTCAACCGTTCTTTCTTCTATCCTGCGGTGCTTTTCCCTGTAAACAAGAACATGAGAATTTTTTACGAGGAGCAGTTTGGCCCAATTGTTCCCATTGTTCCGTTCGACGATATTAATGAACCGCTCGACTACGTGGTGGAGTCGAACTACGGGCAGCAGGCCAGCATCTTTGGGCAAAACCCCGATGCCATTGCAACGCTCATCGACACTCTGGTAAATCAGGTGTGCCGAGTAAATGTGAACTCCCAGTGCCAGCGTGGACCAGACATCTTCCCATTTACGGGTAGAAAAGATTCTGCCGAAGGAACACTCTCCGTTTCCGATGCGCTACGGGTATTCTCCATCCGAACGTTGGTGGCAGCAAAGGAGAACGATGAAAATAAGAAGATTATTACCGATATCGTAAGGGAGCAGAAGTCCAACTTCCTCTCCACCGATTTTCTACTCTAGGTGCAGTAGTAAGCATAGATAATAAGAGCCGGGATTTTTTCTCGGCTCTTATTGTTTTTCATTTAATGCGTTTCGGTTATTGCGGTGCATGATACAATTTGAAAAATGTTGGTGCAGCTATTACCAACTTGTTATTGCTGTGCATGGGAGGTGAGGTTCATTGATTGACATTTGTGCGTGCACCGCCTGCGCTATGGTTGTTTGCAACCCAGGGCTGAAGACCTGGGCTATTAACATTCAACCCCTCCGGGGTTGGTTTTGGGGCGAAAAATCTTAAAGCCCGAATGGCTGACATGATTATAGAAAACCAGCGTAAAGTGCAACGGAAAACCCGGAACGGGTGACAGAAAATCATTTTAGCCACCTGCCGAAATTTGAAAATGCGGTGCAGCTATCACCCGTTTGTTATTGCGGTGCATGGCAGGAGCAGTGCATTGAACAGCGATTGCGTGTGCACCGCCTGCGCTAGGGCTGTTTGCAACCCAGGGCTGAAGACCTGGGCTATTAACATTCAACCCCTCCGGGGTTGCGTTTAGGGCGAAAAAACTTAAAGCCCGAAGGGCTGACATGATTATAGAAAACCTGCATAAAGCGCCACGGAAAACCCGGAACGGGTGACAGAAAATCATTTTAGCCACCTGCCGAAATTTGAAAATGCGGTGCAGCTATCACCCGTTTGTTATTGCGGTGCAGGGCAGGAGCAGTGAATTGAACAGCGATTACGTGTGCACCGCCGCGCTAGGTTTGTTCCTATTCCATGGGCTAACGCCCATGGCTATTCATGTTAAACCGCTTCGCGGTTAGGTTTAGGGCGAAAAATATTTCGCCCCTACATACGGTTGAATTCTTTTATCGAAAAAAAAAAGACGCAAATCCTTGCGTCTCTACAATCGTTGAATTCTTGTAATTCTTTTTCTGCCGCTGTGCTACGGCTATTTCCTTTTATTTCGCCTTTTCTGCAAGCAACTTCTCTACGAATGCGGTGGTTTCGTTCACCAACTTGGTGTAATGCTCGCCTGTTCCGGGTCCGGAGAAACCGGTATGCAGCTTAACGATATTTCCATTCCGGTTGATGAATATGGAGGTTGGGAAGGCAACCATTCCATCGAGGTTGTAAAGCACCTTGTCCATGGTTGCTTTGCCACGCGGTCCGGCGTATAGGAAGGTAAACTTAGCGCCGGTTTGGTCGGCAAAGCGTTCAATGCCCTTTTTCGACGATTCCAAATCCTTGTTTTCGAAGCAGAGGGCTACGATTTCCAACCCTTGCGATTTGTATTTGTTGTAAAGCTGGCTGTAGAAGCGAACCTCATCCATACAGTTGGGACACCAGGAACCCGAAGCGCTTACAATAACCACCTTATTCTTGAACCTACTATCGCTAAGCCTTACAGTGTCCCCATTAAGGTCAACACAGGCAAAAGAAAACTTGTTGCTTGCTCCCTTTTTAAGATGGATGAGCGACTCAACGGGAGGTAGGTCTGCATTGTTGTTTCTAACGGCAGTCCATACCGATTTCCAGCGAGCGCTGCCAAGAAACTTGCCGTTCACCATTTGGTTATCCGAGGGAACATCGGCGGTCATAATGAGGGTGTGGGCTCCATCCACTGCCGATAGCATAAGTTTATTGCCGGCAACCTTACCTTGAAGGTAGCGCATGTCGCCTCCGCTGTTGAGCCAGGTGCCAACCACCGTTGCACCGGTTTGTGTAAACTCACCCACCATGTTGGTAGAGTCTGGTGTTCCGGGGTTTTCGGTAATTTCCCAACGGCCCGAAACGTTAACTTCGGGTGCTTCTGTGGCATTGGGGAAGCGGTCGGTGATACCCTTAAGCGCATAAAATGCGTAGCCGTGTCCATTCTCTTTTCCTTTTGGGAAGTATTGTCCAACCAGCGAATCGGGGTATATTCTGGCAACGATTTCACTCAAAAACACGGGCAACTTTATATCGATGGAGTCTCCCTTTATAGCTATCTCGGTAACCTTGATGGTTTCGGTGGCATTGAGAATAGAAATAACGTAGCGGTTGGATGAGTCCTTAACAACGTTCATGTTGAATGGAACTTCCATGCTCTTTTCGGTGGAGTCGGGAATGAGCCTGCCAAGCCAAGGACCTTGAGCTAATTCAGCTTGTTTGCTGGTGCAGGATATTGCGCCAACAATGGCCAATACCCCAAAAGATAAGGTTTTTAAATTCATCGCTATCCGTGTTCTTTGGTGAGCGTTAATACTGAGGTTACTGTTTATTGCGGTGGAAAAGCTGGTTATACCATTTTCGTCCATTAATTGCAAGAGCAACTATAATTATGCCAGCTGCAGCGCCCGTAAATAGTCCAACAATGTAAGAGAGTGACATCGCTTCAGTTTTTTGTTTTTCAAATGTATAAATAATCATTGGTGTCAGGAAAAACCTAAATAACCCTTGTGTTGCTTTTCATTGTTAAACCTCTACGAGGTATGTAACAATCTGGGATTACATTCTCTACAATACTAAATCTCCTACGGAGAATTTTCCGCGTAGCGGATAAAGTATTGTAGAACAGTATATCAACATTTGATGATAGTTCCCCGCAGGGGATCAACAAATGTTTACCTGACAACAACGATATATAATCCTATTTCGCTACCGCTGAAGCGACATTAAAACAAGCTTGCTGCGAGCCTTGATGCTACTTTGCAACGATAAACTCCCTTAGGTTCGAAACCAAGATTTTATCCAACTCGGCCATGTTCTCTGCTCTTGTTTCGGTAAAAAGGAAAGCAAAAACAGGATACTGGGTGAAATCAATCTTCCTCAGCTCCAACGGCTTTTCAAAATGCGTTAGCAACGTTTCGTAGTCGAAAGATGCAATATCCGATGCCTGATGCCCGGAGTTATTGTCCAGAATAACTATGCTGTAAACCTTGCCTTCCTTACCTTTCAATAAGCTGTTCCAGTCGGGTGCCTTTTGCTCGAAGAAGTATTCGTACTCGTTAATTCCGTATGCATGGAAAGCCAAGTCACCGGTGGAGCACCAGCCGCCAAAGCGCATGGGGTTCACCTCAATGGGGTAAACCGTGCCAGCCTTGTCTATTCTTATCTCGACGTGGGCTGGAAAGTTGC
>DATKTT010000329.1:0-2384 GCA_035530955.1 Williamwhitmania sp.
TACGCTTGCCCTCTATCTTCATTGCTTTGAATGCTTTTCCTGATTGTTGGTGTTGTAAACCTCCTTGAAGTATTCGCTATCCTTGCCCGTTCCAATTTCGAGCCCCATCTCCTTGGCCTTTTGCGCTGAGTAATCCTCAATTTTGTTAAACCAATCGATGCCGCCTGTAACCTCAAAAATGCGGCGTAGCTCATCAAGGTCCTCCTGGGGAATGTTGCGCAGCGCACCTGGGCCGTCACCCTTGTAATTTGCACCCACCTTGGGTAGTATCTGTTCAGCATTTGCTCTTATCCAATCCCAGATTGGGCCTTGCTCTGGGTGCATATCGGTATCGATATGGTCCATGTAAACGCAGTAGCCGGTTTCCAGAATAGACTCACCCACCGTGCGCTTAAGAGCCAGTTGTTGCCTTCCTTTTTCGCTTTCCACAAAGTGGCCCAGCTCAATGGAGAGGCCGCGCAGCGCCTGAATAATGAGTCCGGGTGCATTGTTTCGGGGGCAGCGTGTTTTACAGCTCATGCATTCGCCGCAATACCAAATGGTTTCGCTCTTTAGCAGTGCCTCAATGGCCTTATCGTCGCGCGACTGAACGGTGTCGGCAATAATGCGTGGCTGGTAGTCGTAAACCTCGGCGGCCGGGCAAATAGCTGTGCAGGTGCCACAGTTTATGCACGCAATAATGCCTTCGGTGAAGCGAACGTCCTCAATGAGCCTATCGTAAAGTTGTCCCATTTTTATTTCAATTTTGGAAAAGAGTATGGGCTAGCTTGCCTTCTTATTATGAATTGTATGTTAAAACTTCCTAATACGAAAGGTGTTGTAACTGTTAAAAATGATCGCAATTGCCTGAATGTATTAACTTTTCCTTTATGCAAATATAATTTCCCTAGCCCAATAGTTATCCTTTTGTTCTCTTTATTTTAATATTTATATTCTTTCCAAAGAAGAAATAGTGCAATTTTGAGGTAGATAAATGTACTATGGCTATACTCGATTTTTCAGAAGCCCGCTTGGAAGAGGTAATGGTTCACCTCGTGGGTAGCAGGGGACAGGATGAGGAACTGGTTCTTTCCAACTCCATGCTTGATCTTAGTGGGGACTTGCTGCGAACACTACTTCAGGGTTATTTCCTCTCGCACTTTAAGCCGGGTGAGTTCTACTCATTTACCCACGATAGCGACGTAAAGCTCAATGAGGTTTACTCCTTTGTCTCTTCATTTTTTGTGGAGCAGAAAAACCTTATCGACGTGTCGCAGGAGATTGCCAAGCACCTCTTCTACGTGAGCAGCCATCCCAACATCAAGAATGGGGAACTTTACGTTGCCTCCATCCGAGGATGTGTGGTGGAGGGTGAGCAGGTTGATGCGCTGGGCATATTTAAGTCGGAGGTGAAGGAGAATTTTTTGAAGGTTCGCTCCAGCGACAAATCAGTTGTGGTGGAACCGGAGCTGGGAACCAGCATTAACCGGCTCGACAAGGGCTGCCTCATTTTTAACACCGAGCAGGAGGATGGCTTCAAGATTATGGTGGTGGACTCCACCAACAAGAGCAACGATGCCCTCTACTGGAAGGAGGCCTTTTTGCGGGTTACTCCCCGTAGCGATAGCTTTTACCAAACCAAGAACTACCTAAACCTTTGCAAGGACTTTGCCCGTGAGGTTTTTTCACCCCAGAACGAGGTGGAGAAGACCGACCAGCTGCTGCTGCTCAACCGCACGGAGGAGTTTTTTACCAAGGCCGAAAACTTCGACGAGAAGGTGTTTCAGGAGGTGGTGCTGGAGCAGCCCGAGGTGGTGGAGGCGTTCAACGATTACAAGCACGCCTACGCCGAGATGAACCAGGTGGTGTTTGAGCCAAAGTTTGAGATATCCACCGAGGCCACCAAAAAGGCGAAGAAGTTTTTTAAGAGCGTGATAAAGCTCGACAAGCGCTTCCACGTGTATGTGCACGGCGGACACGAGTTCATGGAGAAGGGCTCCGATCCCGACAAGGGCATGCACTTCTACAAGCTATACTTTGAAAACGAGGAGTAGGGGTTAATTTGAGAATTTGGAGATTTGAAGATTGTGGGATGGAAACCAAAGAAGCCTTGACCATTTTTGTAGTAATGCCAGTATATGAATTATGAATTATCCCGAAAGAGCAAGGTTGTTGCTATCATATTCATCCTGTTTGCCCTGATATTTTCTTCCATATCACTGGTAAACCATTACCTGCTGCGAACCTACTCCTTCGATCTTGGGATGTTTAATCAGGCGCTATACAGCTTTGCGCATTTTAAGATGAACTACTTCACGCTTGATCAGAATGGCAATGCTGTTAACTATTTTGGAGATCACTTTGCTCCAATAACTTTACTGCTTGCGCCGCTTTACTATCTGGGA
>DATKTT010000330.1:0-16955 GCA_035530955.1 Williamwhitmania sp.
ATAAAAGTGATACCTTGGTTAACGCATAGAAATTCAAGAAATGAAGAACAGAACATTTAACTACTTCACGCTTGTAGTGGTGGTGGTTGCCACGGCTATACTAGTGGAACGGTATTTTGCTGCCGGTTTTCCAATCACCTTTAGCACCTATGCCGGGTTGCTGCTCCTAGTGCCATCGTTGGTTCTCTTTGCCTTGGCCCGCATCCAGCTGGGGAGCGCCTTTCAGGCATCCGCCGCCGCCAACCAGCTAGTAACCTCCGGCATATACAAGAAAATCCGCCATCCTGTTTATCTCTTTGGCCTTTTGTTCATGCTTGGGCTAATAATTCTATTCCAAAGGTATATTCTAATAATCCTTTTGGTGCCTATGGCTTTGATGCAACTTCAAAGAATAAAGGCCGAGGAGCAGGTGCTGGAGTCTACCTTTGGCGAGCAGTACCGAGATTATAAGAAGGGGACGTGGTTTTGAGATGCACTGAAATTGATATTGCTATGAGGAAAACAATAGCATTGTTTGTATAACATCATTGAATATGGACCTTGAAACAAGGAAAAAGGCTAGGGTAATTCTTGTCATTTTTATTATTCTATTGATTCCACTAATTTTTTTTACCAAATGGATGATAGGAGTTCAGATTAATAATAGAGTGGAGGATCGCATTTATAGATCACCTATTGGCTTCACCGATGCTACGGTTATTAAATCTGGTATAAATGACTTAGAACGAGCCAAGTTTTACGCAAAAAGAAATTATTTAATTTACTATAACCAAGCTCGGCTTTACTGTTTGCTTAAGGATTATCCAAGGGCCATAGGGGTAATTGAGCAGTATGAAAGCATAAACAAGCATCAGCAGAAACTGGATTATCTAAAGGGTCTGATTTATGATATTTTGGACAAGAGGGATTCAGCAATCCATTGCTATTCCTTGGCATTTGGTACGTATCATAAGCCAAATTCGCTAAATGATTCCTTATCCTTTGTTATGCCGATGTTCCTTATTTACGGTAAGGATAGTGCCTATGAGTATCTTCCAAAAAGAGCAGGAAGCGAACTTGACAACATGAACGTGAAGATTTATCGAGGAGTGATAGATAGTGTTTCATATAAGGATTTTGCATTGGAGAACGTGCAGTAAAATCTCGTTTTGAAACATCATGTTCCTTCAACCGCATTGACATTTAAAATGCACGCCAGATCAGGTTGAAACTTTACAAGTTTATTAACGGTTATCTCAATCCAACGCGGCTCGTTAAAAATTTGAATGATATGTGCAAGGCGGCGTATATGCCATAGCTGTCATTGTTTTTTATGGATTAAAATGTTCTTTGCCATAAATCTTATTCAAAATGATTTTGTGTTTCAAAAAAAGTGTTACTTTTAAAATAAAAACACACAATGAAGCACATCCTATTTTTAGTTTTAATTACTTTTTCCATAAGTGTAAGCTTAAATGCCAACTCCTATAGATGGGGAAAAGTTCCTGATGCTGAAAAGCAGCTTAAGCAAACCAGTCTCGATACTAACGCTAGTGCGGTTGTGCTGTTTGATATTGGATCACTCAGGTTTAACTATGGCAGCAAAATTTATTTTCAACATCACAAGCGGATTAAAATCCTCACCAAGGAGGGTTTATCCTATGCCGATGTTCAAATCCCTTACTATAAAAGAAAAGACTTAGAATCAATATCCACCATAAAGGCGGAAACCATCAATATTGACTCCATTACTGGTAAACCGGTTGTTCAGAAGTTGGATAGCAAAGATTTTTACACCCTCGATATTAACGATAGGTGGGGTGCTATACGGTTTTCTTTTCCAAGTGTTAAGGTTGGCTCCATTATCGAGTATTCCTATACCATGGTTTCTCAGAACTACCTTTCGCTTCAAAACTGGGATTTTCAGTGCGAACTGCCCACTCTTCATAGCGAGTTTTCGGCGCAAGTTCAGGAAGGACTAGATGTTCAGATCCTCTACCAAGGACCGCTGTTGAGGCATCTATATGAAACAAAATCGACTAATTTTTGGGAGTTGGATAATCTACAGCCAGTAGCACCAGAGCCATACGGTCCCGACACGAAGGATTATGTTGAGAACATAACCTTTCAGCTCAAGGGATACTATAAAGATGATCCACTGAAAGGGGTGGAATATGTTAATATTCTAGACACATGGGATAAATTAGCCATTGACTATAGAGAAACGGTTAATGTTTCTAGCTTCTCCTCTTCTAAGAGTTTTGTTGATCCAATTTTGGCAGAAATCATAAAGGAAAAGGATTCGGATGCTGAAAAAGTTAGGAAGATATATTACTACGTTCAAAGTCATTTTAGGTGGAATAAATATTTAAGAATATACCCTACTGAGAGTTCACGGCAGATTCTACAAAATGGTGAAGGGAATAGTGCTGATATAAACTTGTTTTTAAGCTTAATGCTTCGAAGTGCCGGTTTTGCGGCCGATCCTGTGCTCATTAGCACTAAGAGTAACGGTGCTTCAACAAAAGTTTACCCGCTGTTGAGCCAGTTTGATAAGTTAATTGTTGTTGTAAACCTTTATGGTAAAAACTATTTTATGGATGCCACTGGCTCCGATTATCCTTATAGCATTATACCTGCCGAGGATTTAAATAATCAGGGCTTTAGAATTGGCAGCTCTACTGCCGATTGGATTTCGATATCTGCTAATGGAGCAAGTAAACTCGATTGTTACTATTCGGTAGACCTTACCAATTTGGCAAACGCGAAGCTTACAGCAATGTATAATTTCTCGCAGTATGCTGCTGTTGGGTTGAGAGCTGCGCTCAAGAATGCCCCCGACAAGGAGACCTACATCAAGAAATACATTGCCCTTCTAAATCAGGATTTCAACCTCGACAGCGTTAGCATTAAGAATCTCGATGACATGGATATGCCCTTGAGCATTCGCTGCTATTTTTCGGGCGGTGATTATTCCGGTGCTAATGGATTGCTACTTCGTACATTAGGACAATCCAAATTTGATAAAAATCCTTTTATTGCCAAGCAGCGTACATTACCTATCGACTTTGACTACCCCATTGATGAAACCTTTACTACCGTTTTCAATCTTCCCGAAGGGTATGTTGTTGATGGGTTGCCGTTAGACCAAGGTTATCAACTTCTTAGCAAAAAGGGGATCGCCAGGCTTACCTCCAACTCAATTGGCAACACGGTTACCATTCGAAGAACAATGTCGTTAACAACTAGTCTCTTTCCTCCTGCGGATTATAGCTATATTGTTAAGTACTTCGACTTAGTAAGCCAGTTTAAGGGAGCTACCGTTGTGGTTAAAAAGAATTAGAAATCTGAATTTGTTTGTTAGAGCTGGGGAAATCTTCGACGATCGCCTTTGTGGATTTTTATCAGCTTGTTTTTGGTTGGCGAATTGTCTTTTGATTCATACTTTGGCAGATGCTGGAGAGGTAAACTTCCAATACCGTTATTTATGTATTGAAATAAATTTCAAAATTTAGATATATGCTTAAGCGTTTTTTATTTTTCTCTATTTTATTGGTCTTCATTGGCCAAATTTCAAAAGCCGAGCAATACAAGTGGGGCCAGGTTACCAATGCTGAGTGGCAGTTGAAGGAAACCCCTATTGACACGAACGCCAATGCAGTGGTGCTCTCCGATGTA
Organism: Williamwhitmania sp.; assembly: GCA_035530955.1. Lineage (GTDB taxonomy): Bacteria > Bacteroidota > Bacteroidia > Bacteroidales > Williamwhitmaniaceae > Williamwhitmania. Next base: position 3,658 of record DATKTT010000330.1, read on the forward strand.
GCAGAACTTGACTTTGCCTATGGGGCACCAACAGTGTTCCGGCGGCATCGACGCATTAAAATCCTAAAGCAGGCGGGCGTTAATGAGGCCAATATTCAGATACCTTACTACAGCAAGTCCTTTTCTGAAAGCGTTAACTATATTAAGGCCGAAACTTTTAATATGGATCCGGAAACTAAAAAGGTTGAGGTATTACCGGTTGACGAAAAGGATATTTTCACCATTGATATTAATGAGAACTGGAGTGCCAAAAAGTTTGCCTTTCCGGGAGTTAAGGTGGGGTCAATTATTGAGTATTCCTATGTGGTGGAATCAAAGCAATTTATTCAGCTAAAGGAGTGGAATTTTCAGTGTAACTTGCCTACAATTCATAGCGAGTTCACTGCAAAAATCGATCAGGGATTTGATGTAAAGGTGGTGTATCGAGGGTTTCAACTTCCTGAAAAGTACGACAAGGTGAAGACCAGCCACTGGGAACTCGATAACCTTAAACCCATTAAGGATGAGCCTCTCTATTCCAATGCTGAAGACTATGCTGAGACAATACGCCTTCAGCTCACTGGATATTTGGTGGGAGATCCTTCTGGAGGTTCCGAATACATTAAGGTGGTGGACGGCTGGGAGGCTATTGCCAAACGATTTAGGGAAGGAGACTACTATAACACATATGTAAAGGACCGCGATTTTACACAGCCAATTCTGAAATCTATAGTGGACAGCAGCGACAATGCCCTAACAAAAGCTCAGAAAATTTTCTATTACGTTCAGAAAAATTACACATGGAATAACCACCGTGATATCGATCCAACCTTATCATCGAAGGAGATGAGTGACAAAAAAGTTGGAGCTACATCAGACATCAATATGATGCTGGTTTCACTGCTGCGAAACTCTGGGATGGATGCTAGTCCGGTATTAATAAGCACGAAAGATAATGGTCCCATAACCAAGGCCTTCCCTCTTCTTTCCCAATTCAACCAGCTGATAGCTACTGTTGCTGTCGATGGCAATACCTATTTTCTTGATGCTGCTAATGATAGCTATCCTTTTGGCACTCTTCCACCATACGATTTGGCTACCGCTGGATTTAAAATCGACCGAGATAATTTTGTATGGATAGACATGCCGATCAGAGGAAAATACAAGAATGACAGTTATTTTAAGGTTGATTTTAGCGACTCGTCAGCAGCAACCATGTACTTGCGAAGCCAATATGATGGCTATGCCGCAGTGGCTATGAGGCGAAGTTTAAAAAAAGCCGATAACGATGAGATGTTTATGCGCAAGTTGTTCCATAGTGATGGTTACGATTGGGAGTTGGATAGTTTATCGATTCAAAACAAAAAGGAAATTGAGAAACCTCTTGTATTAACCTGCTATTTTCATCGTAACAACGGCGATTTTGCAACGAAAGATAGAATTTACTTGAACTCAGTATCCCGTTCTTCGTTTGAGCATAATCCGATTACTGCACCAACCAGAATACTGCCGGTTGACCTAAGTTACCCTTTCGAAGAAAATATGGTGGTGGTATATAAGCTACCTAAAGGATTTGTGGTGAAGGATAAGCCGGAACGGAGCGATTATGTGCTCCCCAACGGTAAGGGAACTGCTCACTTTATGGCCAGCACAAGCGGTGTGTTTTTAAATACTAAGCTGTCGTTTACCATAACTAATTCCCTTTTCTCGCCCAACGAATATCCTACGCTACAGCAGTTCTTTAATTTCATAAGCCAGGAACAGGATCGGGTGTATGTGTTTGAAAAGAGCGGTAGCTAAGTTTTTGAAAGTTGCTCTATCGCAGATAAAAAAAAGAACGGGTGCCCAGCTGGACACCCGTTTGCTTTATGCACTATGCTTGGTTTATTTTTGCTTCAACTCGTTGGGCTTTTTACCCAAACGCCAGTGCTCCTCAATATCCTCGAGCGATATACCTTTGGTTTCCGGGATGTATTTCAAACCCCATAAGATGCCTACAACGGCAACGGCGGCATACACAAAGAATGCCCCAGCCGGATTTGGATCGTTGGTGACTTTACCTTCCGCTGTTTTGTTCATAATCTCCATTCCTGGTCCTGTAAATAGCCATGCTAGCTTCAGGAAGGTAAAGGTTACAATGGCGTTGAACAACCAGTTCGATAGCGAACCGATGCTCATGCCCAACCCTCTTACCTTAAGCGGGAAAATTTCGGAGATAATGAGCCACCCCAAGGGGCCAAGGCTTATGGCAAAGAAGATGATGTAGATTAGCACGGCGCCCACCGAAAAATAGCGGAGGTTGGCGCCAAGTGCATCCTTAAAGAGGAAGAACGTTCCAAGAGCGAGTAGCGAAACTCCCATTCCAACTAATCCTATAAAGTAGAGCTTCCGCCGTCCAATTTTGTCGATAAGAAACATGGAAAGGACGGTGGCCAGCACATTTACTATTCCAACACTTACGGTGGCAGCAATGGCAGCCTTGGCTCCCGAAAAACCAGCAATAATGAAGATGGTAGGGGCGTAGTATATTACGGTGTTGATACCCACAAACTGCTGTACGAACATGATGCCGATGGCAATCATAAGGGCGGTGCGGAGGTATGGCTTGAAAATTTCGCTTACGCCAACGGTGTTATGCTTATCGGCCTCAATTTCTGCCTTGAGCTTGGCAATGGCAGCATCCACCATGGAAGGATCTTCCACCATGTGCATTACCCGTCGACCCTCTTCCTCCTTCCCTTTTCCCATGAGAAAACGGGGCGATTCTGGGAGAAACATCATCCCAATAAACAGTATGGCTGCGGGAAAAATTCCAACGTAGAACATCCACCTCCAGGAGAAGGGGTCGGCTTCGTTGGCAAAGGAGAGGTCGCTGAAGTAGGAAACCACGATGCCAATGGTAATCATCAGCTGAAATGAGGAGACCATGGCACCCCTAGTTTTTGTAGGCGAAATTTCGGCAATGTAGAGAGGAACAGTAAAGGAGGAAACCCCAATGGCTACACCTAAAAGAATACGGGCTCCGGCAAGAAAACCTGGATTGGAGGCGGCTCCGGTAAGGATGGACCCAACAGCAAAGATTACCGCCGTTATCAAAATTACCTTTTTACGTCCGAAAATGTCGGTGAGCCTACCCGATGAAAGTGCACCAAGCACGGCACCAATTAGGGCTGCGGTGGTTACCCACTCCTCCTGGTTGGAGGTGAGGTTGAAGCTCTGCTTCAAGAAGGGCAGCGCCCCTGAAATTACCCCGGTATCGAACCCAAACAGCAGTCCTCCGGTGGAAGCAATGGCCGCAATAACTATGACCAATGCTTTGTTTTGGCTTACTTTATCTTTCCCCATGGCAAAAAAATTATTGTGTAACTACAATCAACTAAGATAGTAACATTGCATCAATGTTGATGCTGCTATTCACTTTTTTTCCAATTCTGTATAAGTAGTCGGGCAACGGCAACTAGTAGGGCAGCGGCGGTCAAGTTCATCAGGATGTTGAAGAAAGTGTAGACCGGTGTTTTTATGTTGATAATTCTTAGGATTACTTGAATTACAAAAAAAGCCAGTGTGGCCCATGCTGAATATTTGCCCCACTTGGGAAGGTCGGAAAAACGCATACTTTTTTCTTTCAAACTTAAAAAAAATAGGTGTTGCTTGGTTACGTTCATGCATAAAATGAGATCAATGTTCAGAATAGTTTGGTGATTCGATACCGATGATTGATTACCTATCCAGAATGTGTATGCGGCTCATTTCTGCTATCTTTACACAAAATATTTTGACATGGATTACCAAGGTTTGCTTGAGGAGATTGCTGAAGAAATAAGGCCCCTGTTGGGCCAAGGACAGGTTGCAAGCTACATTCCAGCCTTGGCAGAGATAGATTCACAGAGCTTTGGGATGGCTATCGTTACCATCGATGGTCAGGTTTTTAGGGTAGGAAAGGCCAATGAACCATTCTCGATTCAAAGCGTGTCGAAGGTCTTTAATCTTGTTTTGTCCTCTTCTACACTTGGAGATGCCATTTGGAGAAGGGTAGGCAAAGAACCTTCGGGCAATGCTTTTAACTCGCTACTGCAGCTGGAGTTTGAAAATGGAATACCGCGCAACCCATTCATAAATGCGGGCGCCATAGTGTTGGCCGACATGCTTTGTGAACATTATCCAAATGCGGAGGCCGAATTGTTAAGTTTTGTACGCAAGTTGACCGACAATCCAGCCATTGAATACGATATACGCGTGGCAACTTCCGAAAAGGAGACAGGTAGTAGGAACTACTCTCTTGGATTTTTAATGAAGAGTTTTGGCAATATTCGTATGCCCATTGAGACTGTAATGGATTTTTATTTTAAACAGTGCTCCATTTCCATGAACTGCGTAGATCTTGCCCGCTCTTTCCTGATGTTGGCAAACCATGGGGAGGTTCCTCGTTCTGGCGAAAGAATTCTCACCATGAGTCAGGCGAAGCGCATCAACTCGCTCATGCTCACCTCTGGGCTTTACAACGAAGCAGGGGATTTTGCTTTTAGAGTTGGACTTCCGGCAAAGAGTGGCGTGGGTGGTGGTATTGCAGCTATTATCCCCAAGTTACTCAGTGTGGCAGTATGGAGCCCTGAACTCAACGGCTTTGGTAACTCGCTGGCAGGAATTCATGCGCTGGAGCTGTTTACTACCAAGTCGGGCATATCCATTTTTTAATGATAAGAACTTTCCAAAATGGAATACCGGTGCATAGGTTCAACAACCTAAGCCGTTTTCCTGAACTGGTACACTTTGTAACCACACGCCATGGTGGTGTGAGCCAAGGTGGCGATGCCAGCCTCAACTTAGGCTTTCATAAGACTGATTCTGACGCAAATGTCAGAGAAAATAGGCTTCGTTTGGCGGCCGCGGTTAATATACCTATTGATAATTTTACTCATCAAATACAGGTACACAGTGCAAATGTCACTGTGGTTGATAATATTCTACGAGGGGCAGGAACTCTGGCTCAAGAAACGGCCATTCAACAAAACGATGCACTTATTACCTGTGAAATGGACATCTGTCTCGTTACTAAATCGGCCGATTGTGTTCCTATTCTTTTTTACGATCCAGCTGAGCGCATTGCTGCTGCGGTTCATGCCGGATGGCGGGGAATGGTTCAGAATATTGCAGGTAAAACTGTTGAGGAAATGGTGCTTAATTTTGGCTGCAATCCCTGTAATATATTAGTTGGAATTGGTCCCGCTAATGGCCCATGCTGCTATGAGGTTGGGCCTGATGTGGAGGAAGCTGTTGCTAAAATATTTCCAAATATGGATGGACTTTTGGTTAAAGGCAAAGGTCTGCGTCGGCATCTTAACCAGTGGGAGGCCAATCGGCGGCAACTTATCCAAGCCGGAATTCCTATGCAAAATATTGAGGTTGCTGAGTTATGCACCCAATGCCACGGCGATGAATTTTATTCTGCACGTCTTGGACATACTGGGCGATTTGTCGCTGGAATAATGATTGGTAAGGCTTTTTAGGATTATAACCAATAGAAATGGTAGTCTAGGTAAAGCATTTTTGTGTCGTAATCCAATCCTCTACGGTATAGCAATATGCGGAAAACGCCCCTTTTCTTGTTTAGAAGTTAAATGCTTTTGTATCTTTATAAACAATTAAGCATCCCTGTTTTTAAAGACTGCAGCTATGCTTCAACTCTTGAATATCTCATTCGATTTCAACTACCTTCCTCTTCTGGTGTTGGTTGCCCTAGCTTGGCTTATTCCCATGGTTCTTTCCTTGTTGCGGGTAAAGCGCGTACCATCTGTAATTGTTGAAATTGTGTTGGGCTATTTTGTTGGCCATTATGTTCTTGCCCATTCTTCCATTGGAGGAGTCTACATCCTTAATTTTCTTGCCTTAACGGGCTTCATCTTCTTGATGTTTCTCAGCGGTCTTGAAATTGATATGGAGCAGCTGCTTGGCTCGTTTCCGAGAAAAAAGTTGAGCGCGGGGATATTCATCAAGAATCCGCTGCTTGTCGCCCTTACCTATTTTGGTATTTCGTTGGTGCTGTCGGTTGCTGCTTCGTGGGCGCTTTCTTTTTGGATTGCAGTTCCCAACGTTTGGTATTTTTCACTAATTATGGTTACCACCTCAGTTGGCATAATATTGCCAGTGCTAAAGAATAGAGGCGAGGCATCGAGCCTATTCGGTCAGATGGTAATTACCTCTGCTGCAGTAGCCGATATTCTGGGAATAATTCTTTTCACCTTTACGGCATTTATACTCAAGAATGGATTTCGCTTCGACATACTTTACATTTTTATCCTGTTTGCCGCCTTCTTCTTCTTTTACCAGCTGGGAAGTCAATCTCGCAAGTGGGTTGTGCTGCGTAAAATCAGCTTTCAGCTATCGCACGCTGCCTCCCAAATAAGCATAAGAGGCTCCCTATTTCTGTTGCTAATATTTGTTGTAATTGCACAGTATATAAGCCCAGAGGCTGTGTTGCTTGGCGCATTTCTCTGTGGGTTGCTGCTCTCACTTTTCATGCACAAGGGCCGTTCACTATTGCTGGTTAAGCTCGATGGAATGGGTTTTGGCTTTTTTATCCCCATTTTCTTTATGATGGTTGGGGCAACCTTTAACCCCGTGGCGCTTGCCGAATTTGACCTAACCCTTATTCCACTGCTAGTTGTGCTGCTTGTAGTCCTGTTTGTGGTAAAGATCGTTCCGTCTGTAATATGGTTTAGGCAGTTTGGTTTGCGCAAGGCACTTTCTGGCGGTGTCCTGATGTCGTCGCGCCTCAGCCTTATAATTGCTGCAGCGGCAATAGGACTTGAGATGGGCCTCGTAACACCTGGACTAAATGCTTGCTTCATTTTACTCGCCGTGGCAACCTGCTTTCTTGCACCGTTGCTGCATGGTTTTATCGATTCAGAAAGGACTTTTTTATCGGATAAAACGATAATTGTTGGTGGCAGTAGCGTTGGTGTGCTGCTAGCCCGCAGGTTGAAAATTCATGGCCGGGCATCCATTATTGTCGAAAAAAATGAAAAGCGCTTCAATGAGCTAAAACAAAAAGGATTTGTTGCTTATTATGGTGATGGGGCTGAGTTAAATACCTTCTTGGATATAAATACGGTGAGGGAGAATCATGTGGTGGTTATTACCGGTTCGGACGCTTCCAACGTGCAGATTTGCGAGATGCTACGCCACGATTTGAACCATGAAAAAATTATCTCCACCGCTACAGGCCTGTCCATTGAGCGTCTGCTTAAAAAATTCGGTGTTGAATCGGTTGACACTACTCGAGTAATGGCTACAACCATAGAAAATCTGATTCTACGTCCTGCTACCTACCATGCCTTGGTTGACAGCTTTGAGAATTTTAGTGTTGAGGAGATTCATGTGCGAAACACCTCGGTCGATAGCCTTCAACTTAAAGAGGTGGCCTTCCATAAAGATGCCATTCTCATAATGCTTAGGCGGGGTAGTTCCCTTATTATTCCTCATGGAGAGTCCTATCTTAGAGTTGGAGATGTGCTCACGGTTTTTGGCACAAACACGGCAATGGAGGATGCACGCTTTAAACTTAGTGGCGATTCTTAGATCTAAAGAAATATTTTAGGTGCGGGCAAGACGTTTTATTCCCACTAAGGGAGGGCAGTTGAAGTAACGGCTTGCACCGGCTTTTAACCCCAGCACTTGGTTGGATGAATCTGCTTTCGTATCTTGCACCACGCTTTTGTTATCTTGTTCTGTATGGGTAATTGTTCCATCACGTTAGAAGGCGTGTGAATAGAGGTAATAAACCAATACATAAGTTATCAACGATAAAAGGGAAGAGAATAATGGGAGAATTAGTAAGGCATAATAGAACGGAAGAGTTTCATGCCTACTTTCAGAAAATGGTAAAGTACTCACGGATGAACGAGGATACCATTGTTACACCCGACAATGTTTACCAGGAAGCTCATAAGGCTAATCGCAATTTACTATTTGAAATTATTAGTAAGTGTCACCAGCCGGGAAGCACCATTTTAGGAGTGGAGAATGTCCTCGCCTTAGATGACTTGGCAAAGCAGGGAAAATCTTGCCTAATTCTCTCGGAGCATGTGTCCAATCTTGATGTCCCTAACCTTTTTGTTCGATTCTATGACAATGAAGAAAAGCGCCTAAAGGAAATATTTGAACGGTTTATCTTTATTGCGGGTACAAAGCTTAACGAATACCCAATAGTGAAGTTGTTCACCGAAATGTTTACCCGAGTGGTAGTATATGCCATTCGCTCCATCAACGAGCTCAAAAATTGTGAGGAAGGCAAAGCCGAGATGGAACTTGCTAACAAAATTAATATCCGCTCTACCAGAAAAATCGGAGAGCTGCGTAACCAGGGCTTTATATTCTTTCTATATGCTGCGGGAACCCGCTATCGCCCATGGCAGCCTGAAACAAAAAAAGGCATTACGGCCGTCTATAGTTACCTAAACTCTTTCGACTATTTCTGCTGCGTTTCCATTAATGGGAACACCATGCCCCCAGGGCAGCATGAGGACATGACCAAGGAGGAGGTGTATGATGATGTAATGGTATTCAACTTTGGGGAGGTGATGGATGCACGTCAATATCTGAAGATGATGGCCGAAAAGCATCAGGACGAAAATAGCAACGATGGGGAGAGCATCAAGCAAGTTGTTGCCGACGACGTTATGGCCCAAATTGATCAGCTGCATTATAAAGCGGAAGAGACTCGAAAAAAATTCCTTCACTAGGGCAAAATTAAATTCATTAGAACTTCTTCCTCCTATTTCTGTTTATACAAAATGGAAAAAAGTATGTATTTCGACGATAGAGCCCAGAGCTGGGATGCCGATGTTTCTAAGGTGGAGCGTGCTCAAGCATTTGCCTCCAAAATCATAAATTTTGTAAAGTTAGAACCCTCCTTTACTGCGATGGAGTACGGCTGCGGAACTGGCTTGCTCAGCATGCAGCTGCGGGACAAATTTGCTGAGATTTTTTTGGTTGATACCTCCGCTGGTATGCTGTCGGTGCTGAAGCAAAAAATTGAAGAGGGGGGAATAACCAACTTTCGACCTACCCTTGTTGACTTGCAGCAACAACCAGCCCCGATAGGCTCCTTTGATGTTATTTTTACAATGATGACACTGCACCATGTTGCGGACATCCCCTCCTTGCTTGCCGCTTTTTGGCAAAATATGGCACCGGGAGGCTACCTTTGCATTTCAGACTTAGTCTCCGAAGATGGATCATTTCATGTAAACGACCCTACCTTTGATGGTCACAATGGCTTTGACCGTGCCTTTATAGGTAGCGCACTTGTAGCCGCAGGATTTACAGTTGAGGAATATGCGGTTTATTTTACACTCAGTAAAATGGTGAAAAATCAAAAAAAGGATTATCCCCTTTTTCTCGTTATTGCTCATAAACCATAAAGCAGTTAATGAATGCAATCTCTTGGTTTGGCCATTTGATCTGCAGAATCGTTTAAATTGTTGCTTTGTGTTCAGATTACCGTTACACTACAAGTAGCGGTTTCAATTGACTATTTTGCTCCATCTCTGTATTGCTATTGCGCATGATTATGTAGGCAATACGAATAAATATGTGTTATTCACGAAAATGTTGTTTATCTGTTTTATAATCAGGCATTTGGTGGCAATAAAGTGTCGATGAAACTACTTAAGAAAGAACATGTAGGAGTAGTTTTTGCGAGTTGAAAATACTTTTGTAGTTTTATATCCTGAAAATAGCGGATGTTGCACGTGGTTAAATAATCAACTTTTTGCACCAAAATGCAATCCGTAATTAAGGGGAAGAATCTCATTGGATGCTTAGTCTGCATCCTCAATCTGTATTTTTCTTTTTAAGATAATTGTTAGAATAATTTGCATCGTTTTTCATTTGTTTTGTAATTCAACACCACTATGAGTGAAGCCTACTATTCCATTATTGCTGCAACCGGAAAATATATTCCTACGAAGGTTGTAAAAAACGAAAACTTTTTGAAGCATAAGTTTTACAACTCCTCGGGTGAGCAGTTGGTAAAACCTAACATGGAAATTATTGATAAGTTTAGACAGATTACCGAGATTGAAGAAAGACGCTACGTAGAGGATGATTTAGTAGCATCCGATATTGGCTTTTTAGCTGCATCCGATGCTTTGGCCTCTTCCGGAATTAACAAGGAGGAGCTCGACTATATAATTGTAGCGCACAACTTTGGCGACGTAAAGAAGTCAAATCCCAAGTCGGACATGGTGCCAACCCTAGCTGCGCGCATTAAGCATAAGCTGGGAATAGTCAACCCATTTACGGTTGCTTATGACCTGCCTTTTGGATGTCCAGGATGGCTTCAGGCAATGATTCATGCAAACTATTACATTAAGTCGGGCGATGCCAAGCGAGTAATGATTATTGGGGCCGAAACTCTTTCACGCGTGTCGGACCCACACGATATCGACAGCATGATATACTCCGATGGAGCTGGAGCCGCCATACTTGAATCGGTTAAAAGCCCCACTCAAACGGGTGTTCTTTCTCATCTTACCCGGTCTGATACTATTGATCATGCCCCTCTGCTCACTATGGATATCTCCTACTGCCCCGAGTTTGAGAACGAAAACATCTTTTTGAAGATGAATGGTCGGAAACTGTATGAATATGCGCTTAATAACGTGCCACAAACCGTGAAAACTTGCATTGACAAGGCAGGTCTGCAACTGTCAGACATTAAGAAGGTGCTCATCCACCAGGCCAACGCAAAAATGGATGAAGCCATACTTTCTAGGTTATTCAAACTCTATAATGTGAGTGAAATTCCTTCCAACATTATGCCAATGACCATCTCCAAGTTGGGAAACAATTCAGTTGCTACCTTGCCAATACTTCTCGATATAATTCGAAAAGGGGAGATGGAAAATCAGCAGCTTAACAGTGGGGACCACATTGTTTTTGCATCAGTAGGTGCAGGAATGAACATTAATGCTGTGGTGTATCGTATGCCATAAGTATTCGTAGTAACTTTGAGCCTGCAGCGGAGGAATCTATTCATGCTGCAGGTTTTTTTATTCGGGGTAGATTAATATCCAAACTTTTCAGTTATGTTAATCATTTGATTACTATCTATTGAATATGCGGTTATTCCTCTTTGTTTTTTTTAGTTTCTTATACTGTTGTGCGTTAAACCTCAACCATGTTTTGACCTCCAAGGGACATTATATTTTTCGGCTTTTGGATTTGAAGAAATAGCCAACTTTGGAAAAAATAATCAGCAGTGAATCGTTTCTTAGATATCCGAAGTTACTTTCAGGGCGTTGGATTTGCCTTTAGGGCATTGCAGAGTAGAAACTTTAAGCTCTTCTTTTTTGGGCAGATAGTTTCCCTGCTGGGTACCTGGATTCAAAACATTGCCCTAGGATGGTTGGTATACCGGCTTACCAATTCCGTATTTTTACTTGGCGTTGTGGGCTTTGCTGGCCAAATTCCATCGCTGGTGATTACACCAATTGCTGGTGTATTTGCCGATAGGCTTAACCGCAGAAATGTTATGCTTGCCACCCAAATAGCCTTTATGGCGTTGGCCTTCCTTTTGGCTGCCCTCGTGCTGCTAAATGTGATTCAAGTGTGGCAAATAATACTACTGGCAACCTTAAATGGTGTAGTGCTTGCTATCGACACCCCATTTCGACATGCTTTCTTGCTGGTAATGGTGGGGGAAAAGTCGCTACTGCAAAATGCCATTGCACTGAATTCCACGCTTATTAACTCAGCAAGGTTTATTGGGCCAACAATTGGAGGTATTCTCATTGCTTTGGTGGGGGAGGGATGGTGCTTTTTTTTCAATGGCATTAGCTTTCTTGCGGTAATTGGAGCACTGATCGCCATGGTGGTTATCGACACTCAGCAATCATTGGGAAGAAACTCTATCTTGTCCGATTTGCGTGAAGGATTGAAATACTCCTTTAATTTCGTGCCCATTCGATACCTGCTTATACTGGTGATCACCACCAGCTTCTTTGGTCTTCCATTTCAGGTGTTTATGCCTGTTTATGCCAAAGATATTTTGGGTGGAGGAGCAGAGTTGCTTGGTTTTCTTACCGGAGCGATGGGTGCCGGAGCACTGGTAGGTGCATTTTACTTGGCTAGCCGGAAAACTACCAATGCATTTCCCCGATTAATTCTTTTTGCAGCAGCTATATTCTCTGTTGGACTTATGGGCTTTGCCTTCTCAACGGTCACTATCTTGTCGTTGGTGCTCATATTTTTTATAGGCTTTGGTATGATAGTGGAATTTGCCTCCACCAATACCCTGCTTCAAACCATTGTAGATGAGGACAAACGGGGAAGAGTGGTGTCGCTCTACGGCATGTCTTTTTTGGGAATTTCGCCGTTGGGAAGTTTGCTGCTCGGCAGCTTATCGCATAGATGGGGCGTGGATGTGGTGCTGTTTGTTTCTGGAATTTTCTGTCTGCTGGCAGTGGGGCTTTATGCAAGAAGGGTGCCAATAATTTCGCATGTGGTTCGGTCAATCAACGAAAGTTCGTAGATGTATGCTGTTCTAAGTAGAAGGGTGCTAGCCTAATGTAGACCCTTCTTTTTCGCAGTTCTTTTCTGGAGGCAGTGGTATATTTAATCACTAACTTTTCGGTGTCGGCAGGCCATTGAATGTATTTTGTACCGTTCAAGGTGATTACAGTTCCGTTGTGGCTTATTGGGTATTCATCATCCAACTTCCAAAGAAGGAAACCAGGGTGGGACGAATCGTCGAGGTTGGTAAGTTTGGTATAGTGTAATATCACCGTGGCATTGAGTTTATGGTGTTCCACTTTAAGTTCTTTGAATAGGACGCTGTCGAACGATACGTCGAAAACCACCTCTTTAATGTTGTGTTCCCAGTTATCCATGAAGTGGGCATAGTCTTCAGCAGCCCGTTCCTTTGGCGTTAAATCGTTTTCACGTGCGGGAGCAGAGATAATGTTGTTGAGGTAGTATTTTGCAATTTTATCCTTAGGAAACACCTGAATGATTGTTTCCTCAAACCAGTAGCAACCATGCAAACCACATAGAAGTACTATAAAAACACCGAGGCTAACCCTTTTCATAGTGTTAAGGTTTGGTGAAAACTAAATAGGAGAACAAGTTACTACATTTTGAGGAACAAGTAAATAGGCGGACCTTGGTTGATACTAAAGGCATTTATTAACAAGAGAATCAGCTTCGCTATAACTATTCTCCAATTATGCTACTTTTGCAGCCATAATATTGACCTATGGAACAGATTGTTTTATACATGGCCCCCATGCAGGGCTTTACTGAATTCCCTTTGCGAA
>DATKTT010000331.1:0-18671 GCA_035530955.1 Williamwhitmania sp.
GGAGCGCATTTCTGGTCTATCTGCCTCAAACTTTTTAGCAGTGCAGGGCATAATAGATACCGAAACGATATCTGCAGGGTTAATCTTGCGCTTTTCAGCATAATATGTCTTAACGAGCGCTCCAAACATTTGCTGCGGAGATTTGCAGGTAGACAGGTTGTCGAGATATTCAGGAAATGCATGCTCAATGAACTTGATCCAACCCGGCGAGCAGGAGGTGGCCATGGGCAACTTCACCGTAGGATCTTTATCAACCAAGGCTCTCTTAAGTCTAGTTAAGAGCTCAGTCCCTTCTTCCATAATGGTAAGGTCGGCTGTAAAATCGGTATCTAAAACGGAGTCAAACCCCATTCGCCTCAGTGCAGAGACCATTTTGCCCGTAACTATGGCACCAGCAGGAATACCCAAATCTTCACCAAGGGCAATTCTTACGGCTGGGGCAGTTTGAACAACTACATGTTTTTTAGGATCGTAAATGGCATCCCATACCTCTTCAATATAGTTCTTTTCGGTGAGAGCTCCGGTGGGGCATCGGTTAACGCATTGACCACAGTTGGAGCACACTACATCATACATAGAATTCTCGTAGAAGGTAGAAATTTTCATGTGCTCTCCCTTGTAAGCTACCGATAGGGCACCAAGGTGCTGGAGTTCCTCGCAGGTACGCACGCAGCGCTGGCAGCGAATACACTTGCTGTCGTCCTTAATAATTGAGGGAGACATTCTGTCAATAGTGTAGTTCTTTAGTGGAACTAGGTCAATAAACATTGGTTCCAGAATTTTAAACTCCGAAGCCAAGTTCTGCAGTTCACACTTACCATTTTTGAAACACTTGGTGCAGTCCGCATTATGCTCGGAAAGCAGTAGTTCAATGACGTGCTTCCGTGCGGTTCGCACCTTAAGCGTGTTGGTATGAATTTCCATACCCTCGGCAGCAGGTGTTGCACAAGATGCTACCAATGCCTTTGCTCCAGTTTGTTCTACAACGCATACACGGCAATTTCCAGCAATGCAGAGATCTTTGTGATAGCAAAGAGTGGGGATTTGAATGTTGAGTTGCTCGGCTGCATGGAGAACGCTAGTACCCTCCTCCACCGTAACCGCTAATCCGTCAATTTTGAGATTTATTTTTTTTACCATTGCAGTAAAATTTTCAAATTAGTAAATCATTTCCTCTTTAAAGTTCTCCACAATTGAAGAAAAGCTGTTGGCAACGCTCTGCCCAAGTCCACACTTGGCAGTTATTTTCATTGTTTGCGTTAGCTTGAGCAGCTGATCGAGGTAGGAGATTGGCTTCTCACCGCGCTTTACTGCTTCAATTCCGAGAAGCAGCTGCTGGCAACCAACACGGCAAGGTGTGCACTGCCCGCAAGATTCTTCTTGAAAGAATTCAAGGTAGTTCTTCAGCACGTTATACATTGAGCGAGAGCTATTAAATAGCATCATGGAGCCACCGGTTGGTACGCCTTCAAAGCCAATTATCGTTTCATTGAATTTTTTCCTAGGAACGCAAAATCCGGAGGCACCACCAACCTGAACAGCTTTGGTGTCGCCATCGCCGAACTCCTCCACAAAATGGTCCACGCTCATACCCAGTTCCAACTCATATATGCCAGCCTTTGGTGTATCACCGGAAATGGAGAATACCTTAGAACCACGGGAATCGGTAGTGCCCAAGTCCTTAAACTTCTGGGATCCATGCTTCAGAATCATAAACGCGTAAACCAGCGTCTCCACATTATTGATAACCGTTGGTTTGTTCCGAAAACCAGCCACTGTTGGGTAGGGTGGCTTATTTCTTGGTTCACCTCGATGACCCTCCATCGACTCAAAGAGCGCGCTCTCCTCACCACAGATATAGGCTCCACTGCCCATTATAACCTGAATTCTAAAGTCAATATTGAGCGACTTCAGCACCGCGTGAAAGGTGTCCAACTCGGTCTTCAGGTTAGGCAGTAAAAACCGATACTCACCACGTAAATAGATAAAGCCCTGCCGTGCACCAATCACCTTGCCGCAAATGGCCATTCCACCAAAAACTTTATGCGGTACCTTAAACAGAATCTCGCGATCCTTGAACGTTCCGGGCTCGCCCTCATCGGCGTTGCAGACAACAAAACGCTCGTCAGCTGGCTGCTCGGAAGTAAACTTCCATTTTAGGCCGGTAGGAAAGCCAGCACCACCACGGCCGCGTAGACCACTGTCGAGTACCTCTTTTACAATGGTCTCATTGGAAAGCGAATATGCTTTCTGCAAAATTTCTTTAGGGTTAGCATCCTGGTCAAATATCAGGTCAACCCGTTTCAAATGCGTATATGTCATGATAATTTTACCTTTCTATTTATGGTTCTACTTCTTCATATATTCGGAAATAATATCCCGAACCTTATCGGCAGTTAACTCGGTATATGCGTCATCGTTGATGAGCATTGCCGGGCCTTTGTGACACCAGCCAAGGCAGTTGGTTTCCAGTAGAGAAAATTTTCGGTTCATGGTAGTTTCGCCAACCTTAATCTTCAGAATATCCTCAACGGTCTGAAGGATGGCATTTTTTCCCTTCATGGAGCAGGTAATTGTTTTACAAACCCTAATTACATACTTTCCACGCGGTTCGGTATCCAGAAAGGAGTAAAAGGTCGCCGTGCCGTAAACCTGGGCGGCCGAAATGTCGAGTTCGCGGGCAACTTCCGTCATTGCCTCCTGAGTTATAAATCGTTCCTCCTGTATAATACCCTGTAAAATTGGGATTAGCGCCTCCCTCGACCGACCGTGTGAATCGGCTAGGCTCTTTACTAAATCGCGAGTTTCAATCATAGCCATGCTAGTTAAATTTGAATTATTGTTATTTTGCTAACACTGTTATTTATATAACGTCATTAACTTTTTCATCTTTTTGATCTTCAAGTATAAAACTATGTTCGCCACAGGATATTTACCATGACTATTCAACACCCTACAATATGAGATATGTCATATTTTTCCTGCAGACATGGCCGCAATTCCAAAAAAAAGAGCTCCAAATGGAGCTCATTAACCTGAATATAAGTAGTTTTAATTGTCAATCAACTATTTTCATCTCGTTGAGCAACCAACCAGCTCCAGCATACTTATCAATGATAAATAGCGCATACCTCACGTCGAGAGAAATGTTGCGGCAGCGGCTATTGTCGAACATGATGTCGCTCATGGTTCCCTCCCAAACTCTATCGAAGTTTACGCCAATTAGCTGCCCCTTTCCATTTAGAACAGGAGATCCACTGTTGCCCCCGGTTGTATGATTCGTTGCAATAAATGCTACTGGCAAATTTCCCTTCTCACCATAGCGGCCAAAATCCTTCATTTCATATAACTTCTTCAATTTAGGTGCAACAACGTAATCGTATATTGTTGAATCTTCCTTCTCCATCACGCCAGTTAGGGTAGAATGAAATTCATACTGCACGGCATCGCGTGGTTGATACCCCTGCACCTGTCCAAAAGCAATGCGAAGGGTAAAGTTGGCATCGGGGTAAAAGGTACGCCGAGGATTCATCTCCATGGTGGCGCGCATGTACCGCCTCAGCTGAATATTGATATCCTCCTCCATTTGGGTAAGCGAAGGTGCAACAGACTGGCTGTACATCTCCATGATATCATGATTTATTTTAACGGCTGGGTCAAGTGAAACATCCCTAATAGAGGCTGAGTCGAGCTGCTGCAGAAGAGCAAAAGCCTTTAATGAATCTGCAAACATGGAACGATGAAAAACCACTGCGGCTATGGTATCGGGCCAGTTCCGAACCTCCCTGAATGCGGCAAGCATATCTTGGGGAACAAACTGAGCTGGTACATTCTGCAAATAAGCACTCAACATTGAGGACAAAACCCTCCTGTCGATCGCTGGATCGTAATTCTTATAAAAGGTATGCAGGTAAACGTTGAATTCCTTCAACTTTAGGGAATCAGTCGAAGAAAACTCGCTTTTCTTCTGAAGTTTTTGCGCAAAGCGCTCAAACTGGGCAGCCACTCTAAATATTTCAATTGAACCAATTGCCTCTCGATAATAATCACGAGCCAGAGAGAAGGGGGCGTATTCCTGATAATCCTGTTTTAGCTGCGGAAGCAGCATGCCATACTGTGCTGTCCTCGCCGTGTTACCGTTTACCCAGGCGGAAAACTTTTCCTCCTGCTCTTCCTTCACCTGAATACCATTACACTGAGAAAGTCCCTTGACTTCTCCAATCCATTTTTTCCACCCATTCGCCACTGAGGCGTACTTGGCTGCATACATAATCCTAACTTTTGGGTTTGAGGCCATAGCCTCACCCAAAATTTGCAAACGAGCTTGACGAAGCGCAATCTTCGAAGGATCACTTTGGTCTACCAACAGCCGAACGGCAAAAGATGGGAAGTATTCCTGAGTTCGTCCGGGATATCCATACACCAGAGTAAAGTCACCAGCTTTTATTCCCTTTATTGAGATTTCAAGAAATTTTTTTGGCTTATAGGGAACGTTTGAGGGTGAGTAAGGGGCAGGCTTGTTATCCTTTCCAGCATAGATGCGAAAGAGGCTGAAGTCACCTGTATGACGAGGCCACATCCAATTATCTGTATCTCCTCCAAACTTACCAATTGATGAAGGTGGGGCACCAACCAAGCGAATATCGGTAAACTCCTCGTAGGTGTATAGGAAGTATTGATTTCCGTTGAAAAGTGGATCAACCTCCACAATATAGCTATTGCCCTTGGTGGCGGCAGCCTTCAATGCCGTTATTCGCTGAGAGATGAGCTTCTCACGATTTATTTCAGAAACCGTATCGGTAATTCCCAGTAAAACGGTAGAGGTAACATCTTCCATGCTGACAAGAAACCTCACACTCAGTCCTGGATTCGGTAGTTCCTCTGCTCGAGACATAGCCCAAAAACCGTTTTCTAAGTAGTTATGATCTAACGTGCTATGGGCCTGAATAGAACCATATCCGCAGTGATGGTTGGTAATTAATAGCCCTTCGCCGGAAATTAGTTCTCCCGTACAACCACCGCCAAACTGAACAATGGCATCCTTGAGGCTTGCATGATTAACGCTGTAAAGGTCTTCTGCCGTTAGCTTAAATCCTTCGGCTCTCATCTCTTTCAACTTTTGCTTACCAACGAGCAACGGAAGCCACATTCCTTCATCGGCAATGGCTGCTCCACTAGCGATAAAAACAGCAGCGAGGATCACAATAAATCTTCTCATACTAACACTTAATTTATGGTATTCACAAAGTTTTCTAATTCGATATAAAGCCGCTGAACGGGAAGACCCATAACATTAAAGTAGGAGCCTTCAATTTTCTCAATTCCAATATAGCCTATCCATTCCTGAATACCATAAGCACCAGCTTTATCCAAGGGTCTGAAGTGGTCAAGATAGAAAGCAATCTCATCGACGGTTAACTCTCTAAAATATACATATGTAGAAACTGAGAACGTAGATATCTTCTCTGGTGTCGAAAGCGTAACCCCGGTGATCACCTCATGACGCTTTCCTGAAAGGAAGCGAAGCATTTCTGCAGCTTGAGCAAGGTTTTCGGGTTTACCCAACAGTGTATCCTCACAAATCACCACTGTGTCGGCTGTAATTAAAATATCGCCCAACACCAAAGAGGGAGCATAAGCATTGGCTTTGAGGGCAGCTAAGTAGGCAGGAACACTAGCCAGTGGAATATTTGCTGGATACGTTTCGTCCACAGTGGCAGTGGTAAGGATTTCAAAATTGACGCCCAACTCTTTGAGTAAGAGCTGCCGTCGTGGCGAAGCAGAACCCAAAAAAACTCTATAGGGTAAAAGTTTATCTTCCAGCATCAAAGCATCAATATTCTATACTCAACAATAAAATAGAAGCACACGGAGTATAGGATTCCGCCAAGCATAATAAACTTTGCATAATTGCTGATTTTTGTATAGTCGGTTTTGACTTTTGCACCCAACAGCCGAGCAATCATAACCAAAAAAGGTAGCAATACGAATGTTACTAGATAGGCTAACGAGAAGTAATCGAAACCTCCATCAGGAAGGAACATTAACCTAGTTATGAAAAGATAACCCAATGCAAATACGGCAAACATGGAGAGAAGAATTACCACCCACTTTGAACTTTGGAGGCCAAATGCCAAGGGCAAGGAATTGCGACCAACAACGGCATCACCTTCAAAATCTTCCATATCCTTCACTATCTCACGAATGAGTGTAAGAATAAATGCAAAAAAGGAAAACCCACCAACCCAATAAACGAGCACATTTAAGTTAAGACCCAGGTTAATGAGGTCAGCAAGGTATGCCTTGTTGAGAAGTGGTAGTTCAAATATCAGGACGAGCATTGGGACAATGCCGGTGAGGGCCGCCACCAGAATATTGCCAACTAGGAGCTGTCGTTTGTAACTTACTGAATAGAACCAAAGCAGTCCCGCTGCTAAAGGGAAAATCAGCGCAAAACTAAAAATATGAACAATGTAGGAAACATAGAGTCCAGAAGCAACACCAGCGACGTTCAGCCAAAAATGTAAGGCGATACTGGCTCGCCGAGAAACCTTTTTTCCAACCAATGGTCGGTTAGGCTTGTTTATGGCGTCGGTTTTAATGTCGAAGTAGTCGTTGATCACGTATCCAGCTGCCGCAATGCAAACTGAGGCCAGCACAAGAAATGCGAAGGTTAGCTCAGACATTTGTAGACTCAAGTTCATGAGCGACAGAATAGGTGCAATAACCAGATGCCGGATAGCCAATTGGGTAAGAATTATGATACCTAGGTTGTTCCAGCGCATTAGCCTCATATAAGATGAAAACTGGCTATTAATGAATTTTTTATACATAAGGCCAATAGTTTTGTGCTCGTAATACTTGCTCAATCACATCTCTCACACAACCATCCCCACCCCTGTATGGCGAAATGTAATGTGCCAAATCCTTAATTTGAGGCACTGCATCAGCAGGTGCACAAGGAATGCCGGCCTGCTTCATTACATCAAAATCGGGTAGATCGTCGCCCATGTAAAGTAGATCAGCTGGTGCAATTGAATGTTTGCCACAGAAGTCATTTAAATCATTTAGCTTATCGCGCGAGCCGAGATAAATATCGGTAACGCCCAAACCTTGGAATCGAGCCCTTAAGCTCTCCGATTTTCCGCCAGATATTATGGCAACTGGATAGTTCTTACTAAGCGCTAACTGTAAGGCATAACCATCACGCATATTAGCAGTACGCAACATCTCTCCACTCGGGTGCAAATAGATTGTTCCGTTAGTAAAAACTCCATCCACATCGAAGGCAAAAGCCTTTACGCCTTTCAGCTCATTTTTAAAAAAATTACTCATGAGAAGTTATATCGTTATCCGTTATATTTTCTGTTTTCTTAAGGGCAATCAACTCACTGAACAGAGCATAGAGACGCTGTAACTCAGGCTCTGAATGGAGCATCTCTAAGTGCTTCTCTAAAACAACTATATCGTTCCGGACTGCCGGCCCGGTCTGCGCCTTTTCCGGTGATAGTTCAAAGGCCTTGCTTACTGTTTCAAGAATTAGTGGATGAAGAATCTCCGTTGAAAGGCCTTGTTTCTGAAGGAATTCGCCACTCTTCCCAATTAAAAAGTTAGTGAAATTATTTCCAATCACTCCGGCCAAATGAACTAAAAGTCTTTGTTCTGAAGTGATTGAATGAACCTGATTCGTTACCGCACTTGCAAGTGCTGTAACAAGGGCAAGCGTACGACTATTGCTTGCTTCTATAAAGACAGCAACATTTGAAAGGTCCACCACCCTTCCACGTGTAAAGGTCTGAAACGGATAGAAGATAGCAGTATTCCCATGCCGATGGAGAGCAGTAATGGAGACAGAACCAGAAGAATGAACTACCGTAGCACTATCGGGTAGTTGCAATGCTAGCTCTTCTGCAACTCTAGCGATTGATCTGTCGGGAACAGCAATGAAGAAGATATCCGCACCTAGGTCAACTTGAGTAATAGAGGAGGCGTATGTGCAGCCTAATTCATTAGCCAAAAGTAGGCCATTGGTAGGTGTAGGGCTTACAATCTGCCTAATAGAAAGCCCTGCATTCGCTAAGGCATGGCTTACACTCCAAGCCAGACCTCCTGCACCAATGAAAACAGCACTAAGTTTATCGAGACCTATGGACATAAAAATTCCCTAAACTGGTTGTAAATTTAGGGAATTTGTAGCTGTATTCCAATTGCAACATTTACTTCGTTTTAGCTGGCCGACTTTTTATGAGTTCAGCACAACGTTCATAGTTTTCAAGTTGCTTGTAATGCTCCATTAAGTCATTATAAAACCCCTCATCTTCCCAAAAAAGGTGACGGTCGTTATATACAAGTTTTCCGTTAATAGTGTAATCAAAAAACACTTTTCGATCGTATTCTAAACTGGCCTTAAAAGAGTTCTCATCATCTTCTTCGTCTTCAACCTCAAAGGATGCTTCTGTTTGCTCAACAATCTCGTCCTCTAATTCTTCAAAATAATCAGTGCTAGACCCGTCACTCTCACCACCTGAGTATTTGAGATTTTCCTTCAGTTCACCAAATTTTCGAAGATAGTTAAGAATTCCTAACTCAATAGACAGCGCGTCCTTGTTCTCATCAAGCATCTGCCGGTTATGAGAAAAGAATATTTCGAGCGATTGTGTTCGTTCTGGAGAAACTGGTTGCTTTAAAAGCTTGCGAATTTCTTTTTCATTCTCACGAATAGCATTGAGGTTTGACCCAACCCTTTCTTTCAAGAAATTCACCACCTCAATCATTTTATCTTTCATGGCTATACTTCATTTCAGTGACCAATAACACTACAATATACAACTGAAACGATAAAATGTTGGCATATTATTGACCAACAACTTGCTATCGATGGCAAAATATAAAAAAAACCCGGTATTACCGGGCTCAATGTTACTCATTCATTTTAAAATGTCCAATATCTTTTAGTTCAAAATCTCCAATATAAACTGCCCGCTCTCTATTTTGGGCCTTTGCCTTACGAATAAAGATTTCGGCGGAGGGTAGATATTCTTCATTCCGGGCTGAGTCGTGAAGCAATAAATACCCGATAACGATATTTCCAGCCATCTCTACCATTCTTCGTGCATGAAAGTCGATATATTCGGAATCGTTAATTTCAATAACCGAGGCAACGGTGTTCTGATATTCCTCTGCCATTTCTATTAGCATGCGTCGTAGATGCTCGCGATCTGGAGCAACGTCAACCTGTGCATAAGCGTTCATTTGGTTGAAGAAAACGCCAGTTGTAACTCCCTTTATAGCAGCAACAACCTGAAGTTGCGAGGTTCCTTCATAAATGGTGGTGATACGGGCATCACGGTAGATTCGTTCTATTGGGAAATCCTTCATAAACCCGGCACCCCCATGAATTTGAAGTGAATCGTAGGCAATTTGGTTACAATACTCGGAAGTTATCATTTTCAGCAGTGGAGTAAAGGCATCGGCCAAGCGCTGAAACTCTTTCATTTCGTCACGCTCCTCCTTTTCTAACTTACGATCAGTTGCTACGTGGGAGTATGCCTTATAAACATCTACAAACCTACTAGTTTCGTAAAGCAATGCTCGAGAAGCCTGCAACTTTACCCGCATATCAGTAAGCATTTCGTAAACCGCAGGGAAGTTAATTATAGTCTTGCCAAACTGCGTCCGCTCGGAGGCATACTTCACCGCCTCGCGGTATGCTGCCTCGGAAAGACCAACACTTTGAGCACCAACTCCCAAGCGGGCACCGTTCATGAGCGACATTACATACTTGATTAACCCCATTTTGCGATCGCCTACCAGCTCGGCTGGCGCATTGGTAAATACGAGCTCGCAAGTTGGTGACCCAATAATACCTAGCTTATGCTCAATGCGTCTTACCTTAACGTCGTTGTGAGACTTATCGTAAACAAACAATGAAAGACCGCGAGCATCGGATGTACCATCCTCCGACCGAGCAAGCACTAGGCTAATATCGGCATCGCCATTGGTAATAAAGCGCTTTACACCATTAAGTAACCAAGTGCCCTTTTTTTCATCGTAATGGGCCTTTAGCATAACGCGTTGAAGATCGGAGCCAGCATCGGGCTCGGTTAGGTCCATAGCGTATGTCTTACCTTCAGCAGTTTGAGGTAGATAGTGCATTTTTTGCTCTTCAGAAGCAAACTCATGCAGCGTTTCTGCGCAATCTTGAAGGCCCCAAATATTGGCAAATCCAGCGTCGGCACGAGAAACAAGCTCTGCAGCCATAACGTATGGAACCATGGGGAAATTTAACCCGTTGTATTTTCGGGGAAGCGACATGCCATACAATCCGGCTTCGGCCAATGCACGGTGATTCTCAGCTGTTCCACGGGCATACTTAACGTGGTCGTTAATAACCTGTGGTCCTTCTGCATCTACTGACTCTGCATTTGGAGCGATTATGCTTCCGCATATCTCTCCAACTATTTCAAGTACCTTATCGTAGCTATCAATTGCATCCTCAAAGTCGATGGGTGCATAGTCGAAACTCTCCTTGTCTGAAAAGTTTCTCTCCTTGAGCGCCACAATCTTCTTCATGAGAGGATGCTCCAGCTGAAACCTCAGGTCCTTATTATCGCTATAGAAGTTTTCCATTTTTTTTGTTTTGATAGGTTAAAACCAGCAACACCCTACTTCGAATTTTTCTTGTAGTATTTAATCATTCGAGGAATAACCTCTGCTACCTCACCAATAATAGCGTAATCCGCAATTTGATTAATGGGAGCATTGGGGTCGTTGTTTATGGAGATAATCATGGCTGATTGATCCATACCTGCGGTATGTTGAATCTGCCCAGAGATACCACATGCAATATAGAGCTTAGGGCGTACAGTAACACCTGTTTGTCCAACCTGACGGGCATGTTCAGCAAATCCGGCATCCACAGCGGCACGAGAAGCTCCAACCTCTCCACCCAAAACTTCGGCAAGTTCAAAGAGAAGTCTAAAATTTTCGGCGGAACCCACGCCATAACCACCAGCGACAATTATTGGAGCACCCTTAATATCAATCTTGCGCTCCTCAATATGTCTTTCGATGATACGTACAAGAAAGTCTTCAGGCTTAACGAATTTGCTAACGTCAACCTTTTTTACTGCACCCTTATGATTACCAGAAACCATCTCCTTTTTCATAACCCCTTCACGAACCGTCGCCATTTGAGGGCGATGATCGGGGTTAATAATGGTAGCAATTATGTTTCCACCAAACGCAGGGCGAATCTGGTATAGCAGATTTTTGTAGTGGGTGTTGGTCTTGTTCTCGGTATGATCACCTATTTCAAGGCTGGTGCAATCTGCAGTAAGACCGCTATGCATGGCAGAAGAAACACGTGGGCCAAGGTCACGACCAATGGAAGTTGCTCCAAAAAGAGCAATCTGAGGCTTTTCTTCCTCAAAAACGCCAATGGTTATGGCACAATGCGGCATGGTGGTGTAAGGAGCCAAGCGAGCATCGTCTGCCAGGTGTACCATATCGGCACCATATGAAAAGAGTTGGCTATCAATACCATTTAGCTTATGGCCGATGGCCAAGGCCTCCAGCTTGCATCCAAGCTGGTTGGCAAGAGAACGGCCTTTGGTAAGTAGCTCGAGGCTAACATCAGCAACTTTACCGTCCTCAATTTCGCAATAAACAAATATGTTGTTCACAATATGCGTCTTATGGGTTAAACTTGGAAAAACTAGCCGAGTGTATGGTTGGAGATAAGCTCCTTCATGAGCCAGTCCATGTCCTCGTTGGCAGCGGTAAGGCGCTTAGATTCCTTTGCTGCAAGAACTACGTTCTCAATTTTCTTCACCTTGGTTGGAGAACCTGAAAGTCCCAGCTGCTCGCTTTCTGCATTAACATCAACCACTCCCCACTCAGCAATTCGAAGGTAGATTCTACCCTGAAGTTCCATAGAGTAATCCTCAGTTGACTCCTGCAGCTCGGTTACGGTGCGTGCATGCTTATACTTCATCACAAACTTCGCATTACGAGGTCGGCACTCAGGAGCAGTGGCATTAACCGTAATAACACAAGGAATGGGGCAAGCAACCACCTCAATACCATGCTCAAGCCGACGCTTAATGATCATCTCACCATCTTCAAAGGCAATTATCTCCTCGGCATAAGTAATTTGTGGCATCCCCAATTTTTCGGCAACCTGTGGTCCAACTTGGGCTGTATCGCCGTCAATGGCTTGGCGGCCAGCAATCACCAAGTTTGGCTTCAACTTCTCAATGGCCTTTGCCAGGGCATAGGAAGTGGCCAACGTATCGGAGCCAGCAAATTTGCGATCGGTTAGCAAGTATCCGTCGTCTGCTCCTCGATAAAGTCCTTCGCGGACAATTTCAGCTGCACGGCCGGGGCCCATGGTGAGCACAGTTATGGTTGTACCAGCGTAGCGATCCTTGATCCGAAGAGCCTGCTCCAAAGCATTTAGGTCTTCCGGATTAAAAATGGCAGGAAGGGCTGCACGGTTAACAGTCCCGTCGGCCTTCATCGCATCCTTACCCACATTACGGGTATCGGGAACCTGCTTTGCCAATACAACAATCTTAAGTCCCTTTTTTGTCATAGTAGATTGTATTAAACCTAGGAGGGCAAATATAGCAAAAAATGCTTCAGGTAAAAGCCCGCCTGATTGACAGAACCTTAAGAAATCGATGCTCAATAGCATAACGAAATCGCATCTACTTTGGTGATATTCAGCATTAAAGTTTTTTACATTTGTTTAAAACTTAACCATTATGATCACCTTTATTTTTTGCGTTGTAGCCTTAATTTTAGGTTACATATTCTATGGTCGCTTTGTTGAAAGGGTTTTTGGAGCCAATGCTGAAAGGGTTACCCCTGCATACACCCTTCAGGATGGAGTTGATTACATTCCGATGCCCGTGTGGAAAGTTTTCCTTATTCAGTTTTTGAATATTGCGGGTCTCGGGCCAATTCTAGGAGCACTGCTTGGTGCAGCATACGGGCCTGTTGCCTTTATATGGATTGTTTTTGGCTGCATCTTTGCTGGTGCTGTGCACGACTATTTCTCTGGTATGCTTTCCATTAAGCATGGTGGATTAAGTATCCCAGAGATTGTTGGAACCTATCTAGGTGGAGGCTTTAAGCAGTTCATGCGGATTTTTACGCTTTTACTTATGATCTTGGTAGGAGCGGCATTTATTTCAGGACCCGCCGCCATTATGGCCTCGCTAATGCCAGAATCGCTAACAAAAACATTTTGGGTATGGATAATATTTGGCTACTATATCATTGCCACGCTGCTTCCAATCGATAAGATTATTGGAAAGATTTATCCACTTTTTGGTGTTGCCTTACTATTTATGGCTTTTGGCATAGGCAGCTCGTTATTTTGGTCGAGTGCATCACTACATATTCCAGAACTTACGATTGACAATTTAGTAAACATGAAGAGCAATGCAGCCAAGTTTCCAATATTTCCACTTCTATTTGTCACTATCTCCTGCGGAGCCATCAGTGGATTTCATTCAACTCAAAGCCCCCTGATGGCTCGCTGTATTGAGAATGAAAAGTTGGGCAGGCGCGTATTTTATGGGGCAATGGTTGCCGAAGGGCTTGTAGCTCTTATTTGGGCAGCCATTGGAATGAGTTTCTACGGCGGAGTACACGAATTAAACCAAGCCATTGCTGGCTATCATAGTGAAGCGACTCTAGCAGTGAAAGAAATCTCCATAAAAACGCTTGGAACATTTGGTGGCATTCTTGCCATACTTGGTGTAGTTGCAGCACCCATAACCACTGGCGATACAGCCTTTAGAAGTGCGAGGCTCATTACAGCCGACTTTTTGAAACTCAGTCAGAAAAAGATTGTAAAACGGCTAATGATTAGCATTCCGCTTTTCGCCCTTGGCTTTACTCTTACTCAGATGAAGTTTGACGTGGTATGGAGATACATGTTTTGGAGTAATCAAACACTGGCAACCGTTGTTCTTTGGACTATTACAGCCTATTTGGCTGGAGAAAAAAAACCATACTGGATCACACTTATTCCAGCAGTATTCATGACTGCTGTTGTTACAAATTACATTCTTATCGCGCCAGAAGGTTTCCAGATAGATCAACTCATGGGCTACTCCATTGCTATCCTATTCTCCCTTAGTTCGCTAATCCTATTTTTGATTTTGAATACACGTTACCAAGTGTTTGAGGCAAGGTCTCTCAGGCAAATTTAGCCCTGCATAAAAACAAAAGAAGAAGAGGTGAATTGTGGTTCACCTCTTCTTCTTTGTTGGTTGCTATGCTTCAGCAGTAGGACCACCAAAGCCCATTGGAAAATTTCCGGCAGGAGACTCACTCAACTTTATGGAGCCATGCATCTGTTCAAACTTAGAAATATTATCCTGCAGCGCCAAAAGAAGACGCTTAGCATGCTCTGGTGTCAAAATTATTCTGCTCTTCACGGGTGCCTTGGGAACCCCTGGCATAAGCCTTACAAAGTCGACAATAAACTCAGATGAGGAGTGGGTAATAATGGCAAGGTTGCTATAAGTACCTTGTGCCACATCCTCGCCAAGCTCGATGTTGATTTGCTGCTGTTTTTTGGGATCGTTCATATCGCTTAAATTTTACGCCAATATATTAAAAAGAGCCGGGTAAACACCCGGCTCCAAAAAGAAAAGTAAACTAGAAGAATATTATTCATCAATTTCCTCAACCGCTTCCTCCACATCCGTGTGGTGAAGGGCCTTGAAATCGTCCATCGATCCTACCACCAAATTGTCGAAGAGTCGTTGGCCAGTTCCTGCAGGAATAAGGTGTCCGCAAATTACGTTCTCCTTTAACCCTTCAAGTCTATCAACCTTACCGCGGATGGCTGCTTCGTTGAGCACCTTCGTTGTTTCCTGGAAGGAGGCTGCAGACATAAAGCTGCTTGTTTGAAGAGCGGCACGGGTAATTCCTTGAAGTACCTGACTAGAGGTTGCCGAGATGGCATCACGAGCCACAATTGGCTTCAGATCACGGCGCTTGAGCTGAGAATTTTCATCTCGTAACCGACGCGTAGTAATAATCATGCCAGGTTTCACGGAGGATGAATCTCCTGAATCTTCAACAATCTTCTTGTCGTAGAACCAGTCGTTTTCCTCCATAAATATCCACTTGTCAACAATTTGCTTTTCAAGGAAGCGAGTATCACCAGGATCGTCAATCTCCACTTTACGCATCATCTGACGAACGATAACCTCAAAGTGTTTATCGTTAATTTTCACACCCTGCATCCGGTAAACCTCTTGAACCTCATTCACAATATACTCCTGAACTTTGGTTGGCCCTTGAATGGAAAGTATATCAGATGGAGCAACAGCACCATCGGACAGTGCAATACCAGCCCTTACAAAGTCGTTTTCTTGAACAAGAATTTGACGTGCAAGAGGAACCAAGTATTTCTTCACCTCACCAGTCTTGCTGGTAATAATGATTTCACGGTTACCACGCTTAATCTTGCCAAACGACACTTCACCGTCAATTTCTGAAACGATGGATGGGTTGGAGGGATTACGTGCTTCAAAAAGTTCGGTAACACGGGGAAGACCACCAGTGATATCACCCGATTTTCCCACAGCGCGAGGAATCTTAACCAAAATGTCACCCGACTTTACCTTGCTGCCCTGCTCCACACCAATGTGCGAACCTACAGGAAGGTTGTATGATTTGATTTCCTCACCAACGGGTGAAAGAACCTTTATCACTGGGTTCTTGGTTTTATCTCTCGATTCTGTAATTACCTTTTCACGATATCCAGTTTGCTCATCAGACTCTTCGCGATAGGTAACCCCTTCAATAATGCTTTCAAAAGCAACTTCTCCGGTAAATTCCGAAATGATTACTGCATTATAAGGATCCCACTCGCAAACGAGTTCACCCTTTTTAACCTCATGACCTGGCTTCATATACAGCTTAGCGCCATAAGGAATATTATGGGTAAAAAGAGTAATTCCTGTATTTTTATCAACAAGGCGGAATTCACCAAGGCGGCCAATTACCACATCGACTTTAGCACCCAGCTCATCAATCTTTGAAACAGTTCTCAACTCATCGATTTCAACTCTACCATCGTAGCGGGCAATAATACGGTTCTCTGCAGCGATGCTCGAGGCCGTTCCCCCAACGTGGAAAGTACGTAATGTAAGCTGTGTACCTGGCTCTCCAATGGATTGAGCAGCAATAACACCAACCGTCTCACCAATCTGAACCATTCGGCCAGTTGCCAAGTTTCGTCCGTAACACTTTGCGCATACACCTTTACGCGACTCGCAAGTAAGCACAGACCTTATTTCCACCTGTTCAATAGGAGAATCTTCAATCTCTTGACAAATTTCCTCGGTCAACTCTTCCCCAGACTCAACAATAAGCTTTCCTGTAAGCGGATGATAAACGTTGTGAACCGTGGTTCTACCAAGGATTCTTTCAGTTAAGGATTCTACAACCTCTTCGTTATTCTTAATGGCAGTTGCCGCAAGACCACGAAGCGTTCCACAGTCATCCTCGGTGATGATTACATCGTTTGAAACATCCACAAGCCTACGGGTAAGGTAACCTGCATCTGCTGTTTTAAGAGCAGTATCGGCCAAACCTTTACGTGCACCGTGGGTTGAAATAAAGTACTCAAGAACCGACAATCCCTCCTTGAAGTTGGCAAGAATAGGGTTCTCAATAATCTCAGAACCAGCCGAGCCAGACTTCTGCGGTTTTGCCATAAGACCACGCATACCGGAGAGCTGACGAATCTGCTCCTTCGATCCACGCGCTCCAGAGTCGAGCATCATATATACCGAATTAAAGCCATGGTTATCCTCAGCCAGCTGCTTAAGCAGGATTTGGGTAAGCTTTGCGTTGGTATGTGTCCAAATATCGATGATCTGATTGTATCGCTCGTTGTTGGTAATGAAACCCATGTTGTAGTTATTCATCACCTCGTCAACCTGCTCATAACCTTCCTGAACCAGCTGAACCTTTTCCTCTGGAATAATAACATCGTCGAGGTTAAAGGACAAACCACCCTTGAAGGCCATATGGTATCCAAGATTCTTGATATCATCGAGGAACCTTGCAGTTGCAGCAACACCTGTTTTCTTTAACACGTTACCAATGATATCGCGAAGAGACTTTTTGGTTAGCAGGGCATTGATATATCCCATTCCAACAGGCACAACTTGGTTGAAGATAATTCGGCCAATGGTGGTCTCAATCATCTCTGAAGTAACCACACCATCTACACTATTTTCAACCTTTACCTTAACAATGGCATGCAATTCTGCAGCACCTTCGTTGTAGGCAATGGTTGCCTCCTCAGCCGAGTAGAAAACGAGTCCCTCGCCCTTGGCACCCTTGCGTGGTTTGGTAATGTAGTACAAACCAAGAACCATGTCCTGTGAAGGAACGGTGATAGGTGCTCCGTTTGCAGGATTTAGGATATTGTGTGATCCAAGCATTAACATTTGAGCCTCAAGCACGGCGTTATTCCCAAGTGGAAGGTGAACTGCCATCTGGTCACCATCGAAGTCAGCGTTGAATGCTGTACAAGCTAATGGGTGAAGTTGAATAGCTTTGCCCTCAATAAGCTTTGGCTGGAATGCTTGGATACCTAAACGGTGAAGCGTTGGCGCACGGTTTAGAAGAACCGGGTGACCCTTCAGCACGTTTTCGAGAATATCCCACACAACAGGATCTTTCCGATCAACAATTTTCTTTGCTGACTTAACCGTCTTTACAATTCCACGCTCAATGAGCTTACGGATGATAAACGGTTTATAGAGCTCAGCAGCCATATCTTTTGGAAGGCCGCATTCGCTTAGCTTAAGTTCAGGACCAACAACAATTACCGAACGAGCAGAGTAGTCAACGCGCTTACCGAGCAAGTTCTGACGGAATCGTCCTTGTTTACCCTTTAAGCTGTCGCTGAGGGATTTTAAAGGGCGATTTGCATCGGTTTTAACGGCATTGGACTTGCGTGAGTTGTCGAAAAGTGAATCAACCGCTTCCTGCAGCATACGCTTTTCGTTGCGGAGAATAACCTCAGGGGCCTTGATCTCAATAAGCCTTTTCAACCGGTTGTTACGAATAATAACACGGCGGTAAAGGTCGTTGAGGTCGGAGGTGGCAAAACGACCACCATCCAGAGGTACAAGCGGACGCAACTCAGGTGGTATAACCGGAACAACTTTTAAAATCATCCACTCCGGTTTATTTACATTGCGAGATTCCCTAAAGGCTTCAACTACCTGTAAGCGCTTCAGTGCATCTGCTTTACGCTGCTGTGAAGATTCGGTATTGGCCTTATGACGAAGGGTGTATGAAAGCTCATCGAGGTCGATGCGCTCAAGAAGCTTGGCAATTGCCTCTGCTCCCATCCCCGCCATAAACTTATTGGGATCAGTTTCGTCAAGGTGTTGGTTCTCCTTTGGCAGCGATTCAAGTATCTCCAAATACTCCTCTTCTGTGAGAAAGTCGAGATACTTAATTCCATCTATAGCCTTAATACCAGGATTAATTACCACGTATCGTTCGTAGTAAATAATGGCATCAAGTTTTTTGGTTGGCAAGCCAAGCAGATAGCCAATCTTGTTTGGAAGAGAACGGAAATACCAAATATGGGCAACTGGTACCACAAGGTTGATATG
>DATKTT010000332.1:0-6838 GCA_035530955.1 Williamwhitmania sp.
GGAATTGGTAGACGCGTTGGTCTCAAACACCAATGGTAGCAATATCGTGCCGGTTCGATCCCGGCTCCGGGTACATTAATAACCTAAACCCTCAATTTTTGAGGGTTTTTTTGTACCCAAAACAAGAAAAATGGAAGACACGAACTTCTTCCCTAATGGGGAAAAACAGGTACAACTCGACAAGCGCTACCTTGAGATGGCGCAGATTTGGGCAACCAACTCCTACTGCACCAGAAGGCAGGTAGGTGCCCTTATTGTGAAAGAAAAAATGATAATCTCCGACGGCTATAACGGCACTCCATCCGGTTTTGAAAATGTGTGTGAAGATGAGGATGGAAACACCAAACCGTATGTACTGCACGCCGAGGCCAACGCCATTACAAAAGTTGCCAAAAGCAACAACAGCAGCAATGGTGCCACCCTATATATAACCGCATCACCTTGTCTGGAATGCTCTAAATTAATTATTCAGGCAGGAATAAAGCGGGTTGTTTTTCTTGAACAGTATCACAATACTGACGGGCTTGCGCTACTCGAACGCGCCGGAATAGCTGTTGACCACATATTACTTTAAAACCACCCTCGATGAACTACCAAAATACAAAGCGTCAAATTTGGCTCCCACTTCTGCTTGCCACTGCAGTAGTAATAGGAATATTTCTTGGTTTCGGGCTAAAGAAAAACCAAACGCCCACAACCCTCTTTTTTCCAAGCTCGGGCTCCAACAAGCTTGAAGACGTTATTAAGCTTATACACGACGAGTATGTCGATACCGTTTCCACCGCCAAGCTGGAGGAGAAAGCAATTGAGGCCATAGCAAAAGATTTAGATCCACACACAGTCTACATCCCTGCTGATAAGCTGGCAGCGGTTAACGAACCGCTGGACGGAGAATTTAGCGGAATTGGAGTTCACTTCAGCGTTAACAGCGATACAGTGGTTGTAATATCAACCGTTCCAGGAGGTCCATCAGAGAAGGTGGGTGTTATGGCCGGTGATCGCATTGTGACGGTAAACGGAAAAACCATTGCTGGGGTTAAGATGGATCAGGACAGCATTGTAAAAAAGTTGCGCGGTCCTAACGGTAGCAAAGTTAAAATTGGTGTTAAGCGAAGCGAAGTTAAAGAGCTGATCGACTTTACCATTACCCGCGATAAAATTCCAATCTACAGCATCGATGCCGCCTACATGATTAACAATTGGATTGGCTATATCAAGGTTGCCCGCTTTGCGCGAACGACCTACCAAGAGTTTATGGATGCTACCAACAAGCTACACAAGCAGGGCATGAAGGGCATGATACTCGACCTTAGAGGCAACAGCGGCGGCTATCTCGACCAAGCCGTAGAGATGGCCAATGAGTTTCTACCAGCAGGGAAGCTTATTGTTTACACCCAAGGAAAGGCGCGCCCAAGGCAGAACCTCTATTCCGATGCTAAGTCAAGCTGCATGAACGACAAACTCGTTATCCTCATCGATGAGTTCTCGGCCTCTGCCAGCGAAATTCTTGCCGGTGCACTGCAGGACAACGATAAAGGAACCATAGTTGGTCGTCGGAGCTTTGGTAAGGGCCTAGTTCAGGAGCAAATTCCCCTTTCCGACAACTCGGCGCTTAGACTAACGGTAGCGCGATACTACACACCAACTGGTAGAAGTATTCAGAAGCACTACACTTATGGCTCTGAGGATGAATACTACATGGATATCACCAACCGGTATCTTCACGGTGAATTTGAGCAGGTCGATTCCATTAAGTTTGCCGACTCGCTCAAATACAAAACTCCCGGAGGTAAGATTGTTTACGGTGGTGGAGGTATCATGCCCGACGTATTTGTGCCACTCGATACCGTTGGTATTAACCGCTACTTTAGAATTGTTTCGGCTAAGAACTTGATTTATCGTTACGCTTTCAGCATTACGGATGCCAAGCGGGCTAAACTTCAAGAATACAAAACGGTGAAAGACCTTGAAGCCTACCTGAATACGCTTGGTTTGCTGAAGGGATTTGAGGAGTATGCTCGCAAAAATAAGGTCACGCCAAAGCCAGGTGAACTCAAGGCAAGCGGTAAAATTATCGAAACGCAGCTAAAGGCCTATATTGCCCGCGATATTCTTGACAACGACGGATTCTACCCAATCATCAGCGAAATTGACAATACGCTGCAAAAGGCCGTTGAAATACTGGAAAAAGGCACTGCTGATCTCGGCCCGATTGGGTCGAGCAGCAAACTTAATGCATTTGCCTTGCTAAAAACCGTTCCGAAGAAGCAGGGCATCGCTGCAAACGAGGGGTAGGAAGATGTCCGGAGTTGTGCGGTAGCTTACCTACAACCTACGGTCTATTGCCAACAGCCTTTGAGAGTGACAGGTTACGGAAAGTTACGGGTGACAAAGTTACAAGTTACATTGAAGACTAGGGTCTGAAACCAGTGCTGCTTTACGACCTAACAAAAACCATTAGCCAACAAAGTTACTGAGCGGGTGCCTCCCACTCCTCAGGGAGGTTGATGGGGTCAGGCAACGAGACATACTAAATAATCCGAAGACGGAAGTTGTGCACTGCGTACCTACTATCGATAGCATTAATTTCTCTGTTAAACCCTGTGAATTCTCTGTGCCACCAAGTGTAACGAGAACTGAGCATGCTAAATCGGCTTAGCCAAACTAGTACCGAACGACGGCAAACTTACACCTACCACCCTAGTCCCCTAAATTCCTAAAAACCTCTTCCTATTAATTTTTTCCGTTTAACTTTGCGACTCGAGTTTCAAAAATGGGAGAATTTAAGTTTATAGACCTGTTTGCTGGTGTTGGTGGTTTTCATGTGGCCATGGAGGAGCTGGGAGGTGAATGCGTTTTTGCCTCCGAAATCAACAAGTTCTCCATTGCAACCTACCGTGAAAACTTTGGTATGGATGCCGGGTTCGATATTTGTTCGGTTGCTGCTGAAGATATTCCTGCCCACGATTTGCTCTGCGGTGGCTTTCCCTGTCAGGCATTCTCCAAGGCGGGGAAGCAGAGTGGCTTCGACGATACTCGCGGAACCCTATTCTTCGAAATCAAGCGGATCCTTACCTTTCATCGGCCCAAGTATATTGTGCTGGAAAATGTACGTAACCTGGTATCACACGATGGTGGTAATACCTGGCGTGTTATCTCTAAAAATCTGAAGGAGCTGGGCTACATTATTACCGAAATGCCCATTATCATGAGTCCGCACCAGCTCGGCATACCGCAACTCCGTGAGCGAGTTTACATCCTGGGTATCCATAAGCGCTGCACTAAAAAGAAGAGTTTATCTATCAACGTTCCGGTGCCAAAAAAGCACGGTACCGACGCTCACTCCATTCTTAACGGCTCTGTAGGAAACGACTTCCACATTTCCGAGTATGAGGAGATGGTGCTTAATGCTTGGAACGAGTTTATGCACGGCGTAGATGTTCAGACCATAGGCTTTCCAGTTTGGTCAGAAGAGTTTGGTGCCACCTACGATTTTTCGAATCTACCCCGCTGGAAGCAGGATTTCATTGTCAAGAACAGGGAACTATATGTTCGGAACAAATTATTCCTAAAGAGTTGGCTGAAGCGCCATCGGAATTTGGAGCAGTTTGTGCCCACCCATAAGAAGTTTGAATGGCAAGCTGGGGATAGCATAAAGAGCGTGTGGGAGGGTATTATCCAGTTTCGACCTTCGGGAATTAGGGTAAAGCGACCAACAGAATTTCCAGCTCTGGTAGCCATGGTTCATATTCCAATTATTGGGTGGGAAAAGCGAAGGCTTACGCCACGCGAGGCTGCAAACCTTCAGAGTTTTCCAAAGGATTTTAAGATTAATTCCAATCCCCAGCAAGCATACAAACAGTTTGGAAATGCAGTAAACGTTAAGGTGGTAAAGTTTTTGGCAGAACAACTGTTTAAGTTGGGTGAGCATCCATAGCATTTGTTGTATTGTGTTTGGCTTCAGGCCTGTTGGTCTGAAGGTTGGTTAGCATAAATTTTGCCTATGAAAAAAGATATAGTTCCAAAATATTACTCTCCTGCAGAGGAAAATACGAACATTATTTCTCACGCTGTAGGATTTGCTTTAAGCATTCTAGCTACGGTTCTGCTGGTTGTGCATGCGGCTAAATTCGGCACGGCAAAGCACATTGTTAGCTTTGCTGTGTTTGGAGTTAGCTTAATGGTGCTCTATGCAGCCTCCACCCTATATCACAGTGCAAAAAAACCGGAGAGGCGAAACCGGTTAAAAATATTTGACCATGCTGCCATCTACGTTCTCATTGCCGGCACCTATACCCCTTTTACCTTGGTTACCCTTGCAGGCACAACTGGCTGGGTGATTTTTGGAATTGCCTGGGGCGCTGCATTGGTTGGGGTAGTACTGAAGCTCTTCTTCACGGGTCGGTTTTCCATTCTATCTACCATAATGTATGTGATAATGGGTGGAGGAGGTATCTTATTTGCCATTAAACCACTAATTAATAACCTTCCTTCAGAGGGTCTTTACTGGCTTTTTGCGGGTGGCGTGGCCTATACCGTTGGCGCCATACTCTACAGCATTAAAAAAATTCCATTCAACCATGCGGTTTTCCATATCCTTGTTTTGGTGGGTAGCTTCTGCCACTTCATCTCCATATTCTACTATGTTTTACCAAGCTGATAATGGCGGCTGAGAGCATGATTACAGAGCAAGAAGGTTGACCCACTTTTAAATCATCTAGCAACTTGTGCGCAGGTGACGAGTTTGGTTAATGATCAAGTTTTTGCCCGCTGATTTGCTAGGAAAAAATCGTTTTTGCTATATTTGATAGCAAAGAGGCCCTGTTCTGAAGGAGTTTTTACGACTATCGATAAAATACTTCCTCTCTGTTTCAGAGTTAGATTACGAGAGCACGAGACTTGCATTATGGCAACGGAAGAGGATGTTGCCTAGATTTTGTGTATGATTAGGAATATTTTTTTTATTGTAAACCACTGCTGATGCCCAATACTGTTGCAAAGACGCCCTTGAATCTTGGCGAATTACTGAAGAATAGCGATTCTAAAAATCTCCAGCGACTTCCTCGGTTCGTAATATGGCTCTTTGAAAAGATTATTTGTCAGGACCAGATGAACGCCGTTATCAACAAGTATATCGACAATGTTGGCGTTAGCTTTCAGCCACAGGTGATTAAGGAGTTCAATATTACGCTGAATGTTCGAGGGGTGGAGAACCTTCCTGATAGTTCGCGCAATTTTTTTGTCTCTAACCATCCGTTTGGGGTAATCGATGGGCTCATTCTCACCTACTACGTCGGACAGAAGTATGGAGACCTGAAGGCAATTGGTAACGATGCTTTTCTGCACGTTCCAACGTTGCGACCATTAATTGCCGCAGTGAATGTGTATGGCCGAAGCTCCAAGGAATATATTGCGGCACTGGACGAGGTATACCATTCCGATGTTGCCATTACCCATTTCCCTGCAGGGGCAGTCTCCCGGGTTTATCACGGAAAAGTGCAGGATGCCCCCTGGCAGAAAAGTTTTATAACTAAAGCTATCTCTACCAAGCGCGACGTCGTACCATTTTATTTTGAAGGCGGTAATTCACGCTTCTTTTATTTCATATACCGGCTGAGGAGCTGGCTGGGTATTTCCGTAAATTTTGAACTTATGCTGCTTCCTCGGGAGATGTTTAAAAAGAGGAATAAGACGATCAGCCTAGTGATTGGAAAACCAATTCCCTGGGAAAGTTTCAACAGCTCAATGACACACTACGAGTGGGCCCAAAAAGTTCGTGAGCATGTTTATAAAATGGGGCAATCAAAGGAGGAGGTAGAATTCATTCCTTAAGGAATTTTGGTGCAATAACGGTTATCTCCAAAGGGAGATTCAGGATCTTGCTTTAATGCGGAGGTATGTTGTTAATGATCCTTTGCTTCAAAATACTGTTGTCCCTAATTTGAAGTTTGTTTTCTTTTTTGTGCTGGCTTTTAAGCAGGGTGATCAGTCTAGACCGTTGGATAATTGACTCCTATGAATTTTCCATTTGCAACATAATTTAAACGGTATCCTCGAACTTTTTTAAAACTTTTTAACAATTTAAATGTCTGGTTTATTTGACTTTAACCATCGACACTGTCTGTGATGTGGTTAACAGAGAATAACGGTACAGAGAAATATATACATTTACCCGTTCGTCCTAAACGTTAACCTGATGATTAAGGAAAATCTAATTCAATACTTTGAGGAGAGCATTCACACCAATTGGGAGAGTAATGCTTTGGCCGACTATAAAGGATCCTCAATTACCTATGGTGAGGTGGCCAACCGTATTGCTCGCTTGCATCTTATGTTTGAGCGTAATGGGATTCAGCCTGGCGATAAGGTGGCCGTGTTAGGGAAAAATTCCACTTCTTGGGCAGTCGTTTACCTTGCAACCATTAGCTATGGTGCTGTGATTGTACCGATTTTACCCGATTTTAGGGCGGTTGAAGTCCACCACATTGTGAACCACTCCGATTCAATTGTGCTTTTTGTTGGCGATGCTCTAGCCACTTCGCTAGACTTTGGACAAATGGAAAATCTACAAGCCATTATTTCGCTGGACACGCAGAAGGTGGTGTTTGCGAAAAGCAGTAAGGTTGTTGCAGACCTAGAAGCACTAGATGGTCTTTTTTCCGGCCGTTATCCCAACGGTATAGATGCTAACAACTTCACGCTCCCCAAGGTAAGCAATAGTCAACTTTCTGTGATCAGCTATACTTCGGGAACCACAGGCTTTTCGAAGGGCGTTATGCTTGCCCTCAACAGCCTTTCCGCCAACATACGCTATGCTAGGGCAAATATGCCACTTAAG
>DATKTT010000333.1:0-2739 GCA_035530955.1 Williamwhitmania sp.
GCAAGCTCCGCTGGGATGAATGAATGGCAGCTCCACTTCGGCTACGCCTTCGTTCCGCTGCCATTCACGCTAACTAAAATAAAAAAATGATACCTTTGAATTTAGAAGAAGAGCATATTACACACAAAATGGGATACTACCACTGATGTGCGTTCGGCCGAGACGACTTCCGCGCTCATAACGAATCAAAGTGAAACGGTTAAGTGCAAGTAATAAAACGAACTATTATGGTATTTCATGTAAGCGAAAAATTTGGGATTCAAATCGAAGAAATTTGGCGAGATAAGAGATTTGAAAGCATTGATATAAAGGGAAGAGGGTTTGCAGTGCAAGATGATATTAAGCAAAATGCTCTTATGTTTATCGGTATAAATCCTTCTTATGACGGTAAGCCCGGCAGTGCCTTTTATGACAATTCAACGAAAAAAATTCATAAATATTTCACAAAATTTCAGGATATTTCTTTAAACGTAGGATTGGATTGGACTCATTTAGATTTGCTATTCATTAGAGAAACATCTCAAAATGTTATCAAGGCTTTAGCCAATAGCCAAATTGGACATGATTTTATTGATGAACAGTTAAGTTTATCAAAAAAGATATTAGAGTTAGCAAAACCCCAAATCTTGATAGTTAATAATACATATGCTAGAGATTTGTTATTCGCTGATTCATTCCTAACCACAAAATATGAATTTGAATTTGATGAAGTTCTAGGGACGGAGAGAATTATTAATCATGATATTTTAAGTGGAACACCCGTTTTTTTCACAAGTATGTTGACAGGCCAACGAGCCTTAGATTTAGGTTCTTATAAGCGACTAGTTTGGCATATCAAATATGTCAAGAAGTTAATTGAAAATAGTAATCAAACTTACAATACCCGTTAGAGCCCATCCCATGAACCCACTCCGCACCAATATTCTCCTGCTTGCCGTGCTGCTTGCTAGCAGCTTGACCAGCCTTGGGCAGGAGGTTAAGCCAAACGACTACTTAATCCGTTTTACGGACTCCCTTAAAGATGAGTGTGGGTATAAGAATCAAGCTGGGGACACCATTGTTCCGCTGGGTAAATATGCTATTTGCTTTACCGATACCTTTCGAACATATGCCATAGTTTTGAAGTCTTACGCTGGCTTTGTGGCAATCGACCGAAACGAGAAGACGCTATATGAGGTCTTCCCCTTTGACAACGGACCAGACATGCCATCGGAGGGGCTTTTTAGAATAGTGGAGAATGCTAAAATCGGTTTTGCGGACTCTGCCACGGGTAGGGTTGTTATTGCACCGCAGTTTAAGTGTGCTTGGCCTTTTAAGCACGGAGTTGCAAAGGTGAGCATGGAGTGCACGGAACAGTCGGACGGGGAACACAAGACCTGGCTCAGCAACAGCTGGTATTATATCGATAAAACGGGGAAGGTGATTGATGTGCTTAACCTCAATCGAGATTCGGTGCTTATAAACAGAATTCTCGCTGCCTTAGATTATTCTTCAATTCTATGGGAGAATGGAATTGAAGGGCAAGTAGTGTTGGAATGCCATCTTAATAGCAATGGCGTGTTCGATAATATTGAGATATTGGAGTCTGGCCACCCTCAATTAGTTTATGAATGTATTGAGGTGCTCAATCATTGCAACAAAATGCCATATCCAACATATCGAGATGTGAGATATCAAATGTTATTTCGTTTTGGATATGGTGCAAGTGCAGAAAAGAAATTTGAAGATGGATGCTTTGTAATCCTAAAGCTTAATCCCAACGGTTGAAGGTAAAATGGTTATTGGGTTCCTTTTCCCTTTTTCCAATGGTTTTCACACTTTTGCTATATTTACCGTATGCTTGGTTTGGTTGGCGCCAATAAGGCTAGTTGCGCTGGCAGGTAAGCACCGCTTGTTGCGGTTGTGAGTTAGGTGCAATGTTGAAACAAACAATATAAAACCAGTGGATAAACAAATAGGACTTAAAGAGGCCATGGCCATCGGAATTGGAGGGATGGTAGGCGGAGGGATATTTGCTGTTTTAGGTTTGGCTGTTTCGTTGGCCAAGGGCGGAACGCCCATTGCATTTCTGCTGGCGGGAGTTTTGGCCCTGATTACCTCCTACAGCTATGTAAAATTATCGCTGAGGTTTCCCGACAGAGGCGGAACGGTTAAATTTATCAATGTAGGCTTTGGCAGATCGGTGTTTAGTGGAGGCATAAATAATTTGCTCTGGATGAGCTATATCATCATGTTGGCGCTATATGCATCAGCTTTTGGATTCTACGCTCCAAACTTACTCCAGCTGACCAGTGATAAAGTAGTAGACTTTCATATCTACTCAACCGTAATAGTAATATTTGCAACCCTAATAAACTATTACAGCATCAAAGTAGTTGGCATAATAGAGGATTATGCGGTAATTATTAAGCTAATTATCCTGCTGTCATTTGTAGCTCTTGGAATATACGGATTGCACAACAGCCCCAACTTAAACCAGCTGTCATTTCATAATTGGGAAAGTTCTTTTCATCTTTTAGCAGCAGGAATGGTCATTTTTGTTGCCTACGAAGGCTTTGAGCTAATAGCTAACGTAACGCCTGATATTAAAAACCCTCAAAAAAATATTCCAAGAGCATACTATTTTACTGTGATTTTTGTGATTCTGCTATACATTATAATAGCCATAATAACAGTCGGTTCTTTGCCCTTTAAGGCGATTGCAAATGCTCAGGATTACGTGCTAGCAGAAGCTGCAAA
>DATKTT010000334.1:0-9114 GCA_035530955.1 Williamwhitmania sp.
GCCTACTTTGCACTCAACGAGGAGCTGAGCGAAAGCTACGATCGCATTCAATCCATTAACGAGGAGTTAATGGCGGCCAAGGAGAAAGCAGAGGAGAGCGATAGGCTAAAATCGGCATTCTTGGCAAACATGAGCCACGAAATTCGAACTCCAATGAACGGATTACTTGGCTTTTCTGAGATGCTGGGTATTCCAAATCTATCGACAGAAAAGCGGGCTTTTTACATGGATATTGTGAAGAAAACAAGCCAGCAGCTGCTCTCAATCATTAACGATATAATTGATATTTCGAAGATCGAAACCAACCAGGTGAAGGTAAACTTGGGTAGTGCAAACATTTCGGCTCTGATGAGTAAGGTTAAGGCGCTGCTAGATCCTCAAGCTACCTTAAAAAAGTTGGAGTTACGGTTGGTTATGGCTGTTCCCAACGAGCATTGTAATATTGTGACCGATGAGGTAAAGCTTTCGCAGGTAATTATCAACTTAATCAACAATGCCTTGAAATTTACCCCCAAAGGCTACATCGAATTTGGAGTATCCAAAGAGGAGCACTTGCTGAAATTCTACGTTAAAGATACTGGAATTGGTATTTCACCCGAACACCAGCTGCTAGTGTTTGAGCGTTTTAGGCAGGTTGAGACTGACCTTTCACGCCATTTTGGTGGCTCGGGGCTTGGGCTTTCCATTTCAAAAGCCTTTATTGAGGTGCTAGGTGGGCGCATTTGGCTTGAATCCGAAGTTGGAATTGGGTCAACATTCTTCTTTACCATGCCCTATTTTTCTTCCGATGCCGACCAAGCTAGCGTTCTTCAGAAGCCAAGCATTTCTAAAAATAATCTCTCGGGAATTGTTATTCTTGCTGCCGAAGATGAAGATATTAACTTTCTCTATCTTCAGGAGCTGATGATGGAAACCGGCGTAACCATAATTCGTGCAAAAAATGGAAAAGAGGCCGTTGATATTGGCCTTGCCGACAGCCGTATCAGCTTAGTTTTGATGGATATAAAAATGCCTATTATGGGTGGTGATGAAGCCACCAAACAGCTTAAGGTAGTGCGTCCGCTTTTGCCAATTATTGCCACCACAGCCTATGCCATGGGCGGCGATAAGGAGCGTTTGCTTGAGGCCGGATGTGATGCCTATCTCTCAAAACCCATCGGCCAGAAAGAGCTGCTTGAATTAATTAAAAATTTTATAGGACGATAGCGTATTTTCAGCTTAGCTGCTCTTGCTGTGCTAAGTAAATTTTCAAAATAGGGCTCGATATAAGTTATTAGTAGGAGATCTCTATTTTAACCTTCTTCCGCTTGATGGGTTGATTTCGCAGCAGCTCAACGGTCTCGATTGCCTTGGCTCTATTAATGGCAGCAAACGACATGTAGTCGAGCACCTCAATTCGTCCCAGCTCCTCCTTATTGAGACCTCCCTTTTGCAGCAGAAGGCCAACAATATCAATTTTGTTTATTTTGTCTTTTTTCCCGGCCGAAATGTAAAGAGTTACCCATTCAGGTAGGTCGGGTATGGAAGTATCGCCTGAAATATCAAACATTTCAATGTTAGGATCGACAAAAGAGGGGAGATACTCCTCCTCTGAAAGGATAAGGTATGCGCTGCCGTTGGCGTGCATTCTGGCCGTGCGTCCGTTGCGATGAATAAATGCATCCTCATTGTGAGGCAGCTGGTGGTGAATAATATTTTGTATTTCTGGAATATCAAGCCCTCGGGAGGCGAGGTCGGTTGTAATAAGAAGATAGTGGCTACCATTTCTGAACTTAATGAGCGCTCGTTCGCGATCTTCCTGCTCCATTCCGCCGTGGAAAGCATCGCTAGCAACGCCTCTTTCGTTGAGGAGGTCACAGATTCGGTCAACGGCTTCCCTGTGGTTGCAGAACACCAAGGTTGGCGCATTTCCAAGCTTGCAGATCAAGCGAAAAAGGGCATCAAATTTATCTTTTCCGGTAGCGGCTACCTGCATGGTGGTAAGCGCAGGCGAAGATTCCTTTTCCAGAAAATTTAAGGTAATAGGGTTGTGAATTCCGGTAAATGCAGGAATATCATCCGATTGGGTAGCCGAGGTAAGAATTCGCTTGTTCAGCTGGGGGAGTTGCCCAATTATGGTGGCCATATCTTCTTGAAAACCCAATTCCAGCGATTTGTCAAACTCGTCGAGCACTAACGTTGTTATTTTAGCGGTGCTGAAGCTATTTCTCCGAAGATGGTCGACAATCCTACCCGGAGTGCCAATAAGTAGTGCAGGCGGTTCTGTAAGGTTGTTTATTTCGGTCTTAATGGCATGTCCTCCATAGCAGCAGGTCACCTTAAATCCGGTGGCAACTTTTCGAAAAACCTGCTCTATTTGGAGCGAAAGTTCCCTCGAGGGTGCAAGAATAAGGGCTTGAACACCACTTGTTGCAGGATCCATAACCTGTAGTAGGGGCAGTAGGAATCCCAATGTTTTTCCGGAACCGGTTGGGGAAAGAAGGATAACATCTCCAGTTGCCAAGCAAGCCTTTATGGCCTCTTCCTGCATGTGTGTAAGATGGGAAATACCCATTGAGTTGAGCGTGGTGCGAACCGAAGCTGATATATTTTGCATGGAGCAAAGGTAATGTAAAAGATGGATTGCTCTTGAACTCAGCTGCTCTTCGTGTTTATTGATAATAGCTAAACTCTTGTAGTGGAAAACTATCAAATGCATGTTTCCTTGCGAAAAGAACTATTTTTGTTGACTCATCTTAACCTATAACCTAACCAAATGAAATTGCGGTATTTAATTTATTGTATAGTAATGCTTATGGGAGCTACATCATGTAATGAGGGAGCTAAAACCTCCACAAATCCACTTTTGGGTGAATTTAATACGCCCTACCAGACACCCCCTTTTGATAAAATTTTGCACGAGGACTACAAGCCAGCCTTCGATGCAG
Source organism: Williamwhitmania sp. (assembly GCA_035530955.1). GTDB lineage: Bacteria > Bacteroidota > Bacteroidia > Bacteroidales > Williamwhitmaniaceae > Williamwhitmania. The sequence continues at coordinate 2,928 of DATKTT010000334.1, forward strand.
CCATTCAGCAAGCAAAGGCTGAGGTTGACTCCATTGATGAAAACAAGGCTGATCCTACTTTCGAGAATACCGTTGCGGCGCTCGATGGATCGGGCCAGCTACTCGATAGGGTAAGCAACATCTTCTTCAACCTAAATGAGGCGAATACCGATAGCACCATGCAGGCTATTGCTCAGGAGGTTTCACCGTTGCTTTCTGACTTCAGTAACGATATTAACCTAAACGAAAAGTTGTTTGCGCGGGTAAAAGCGGTCTACGATAAGCGGAACAACCTTGGGCTGAATACGGAACAGATGACGCTGGTGGAGAAGACCTATCGCGGCTTTGTAAAAAATGGTGCCAACCTCGACTCTGCATCCAAGGCGCGCTATCGGGAAGTTACCCGCAAGCTCAGCGAGCTGTCGCTCAAGTTCAACAATAATGTGTTGGCCGAAACCAACAGCTATATTCTGCACCTAACCGATTCCAGTCAGCTTGCTGGTTTACCGGAAAGTGCAGTAGAGGCCGCCGCAATGGTAGCCAAAGAGCGCAAGCTCGATGGATGGGTTTTTACGCTCCAGCAACCCAGCTTTCTTGCATTTATGAAGTACGCCGATAATCGCGATCTCCGCAAGCAGCTCTACATTGCCTATTCTACCAGGGGAATTAGGAATAAGGAGAACGACAACCGCGAGGTGATTCGCCAAATTGTTAATCTTCGGTTGGAGATGGCTAATCTTTTGGGTTTTAAGGATTATGCCGACTTGGTATTGCAAGATCGTATGGCCGAATCTTCTGAAAAGGTGAACAGCTTCCTTGCCGACCTGCTGAAGGCATCGAAACCTGTTGCCGAAACCGATGTGAAAGAGGTTGAAGAATATGCTCATAGGCACGGTTTCGAGGGAACTATTCAACGTTGGGATTGGAGCTACTACTCCGAGAAGCTACGCGATGAAAAGTATAGCCTTAACGATGAGCTGCTAAAACCTTACTTTCAGCTTGACAAGGTGCGACAGGGCATTTTTGAACTTGCCGGAAAACTTTATGGCTTAACCTTTAAGGAAAACAAGTCGATACCAGTATATGCCAGCGATGTCACTGCCTACGAGGTTTACAACGATTCCAGCAAGCTCATCGCCATTCTTTACCTCGACCCATTTCCACGCGCTGGTAAGAGCCAGGGTGCTTGGATGACCTCCTACCGTAGCCAGCATAAAATTGGTGGAGAGGATGTGATACCATTTATTCAAGTGGTTACCAACTTTACAAAGCCAACCGATACCAAACCTGCCTTGCTTACCCACTATGAGGTTACAACCTTCTTGCACGAGTTTGGTCATGCGCTCCACGGTATGCTTTCCAATGTAACCTACAATAGCCTATCGGGCACATCAGTTTATCGCGATTTTGTTGAGCTACCTTCCCAAATTATGGAGAACTGGGCATTGCAGAAACAGTGGCTCGATTTGTTTGCCGTAAACTACAAGACTGGCGAGAAGATTCCAGCCGAGCTGGTTCAGAAAATTATTGATAGCAAAAACTACCTGAGCGGTTATGCTACCGTTCGTCAGCTTAGCTTCGGCATAGTTGATATGTCTTGGCACTCCATTACAGTGCCATTTAAGGGCGATGTGCTTGCGTTTGAGCAGAAGGCCATGGCACCAACCGAACTCTTCCCTGTAGTGCCTAATACAGCCTTTTCTACCGCTTTTGGACACATATTTGCTGGTGGATATGCGGCAGGCTATTACAGCTATAAGTGGGCCGAGGTGTTGGAAGCCGATGCATTCTCCCTGTTTGAGAAGAATGGCATATTTGATCGTGCAACGGCAGAGTCGTTCCGTAAAAACATTCTTTCGAAGGGTGGAAGTGAACATCCCATGAAGCTGTATGTTCGATTTAGGGGACAGGAGCCAAGCATTGATGCTCTACTTAAGAAATCAGGCTTGAAGAAAGAGTAGTTCGTAGGAGTTAAGGAGCATAATAAAAGAGGCTGTCCAAATCAGGACAGCCTCTTTTTTAGCGATTAATTGATTACCAAATTTTTACTCTCTTATCGGGAGCAACGTAGAGTTTATCACCAGGTTTTACATCGAATGCGTCATAAAACTTGTCGATATTGGACAAAGCACCATTTACGCGGAAGCGGGCAGGGGAGTGAACATCCTCCTTAATGCGGCGCATCAGCTCTTCCTTGCGAATGTTTTCCATCCAAACCTGAGCATAGCCAAGGAAGAATCGCTGATCGGCTGTAAAGCCGTCGATCTTCTTTGGCTGCTTTCCATTTAATGCAATTTGCAATGCATCGTAGGCGATGTTCAAACCACCATTGTCGGCAATATTTTCGCCCAAGGTAAGAGGTCCGTTAACGTGCAGACTGTCAACAGCAATGAACTTGCTGAACTGGTCGGCAAGAACCTTAGTTCGAGCATTAAAGTTCTCGGCATCCTTTGGTGACCACCAATCAATCATGTTTCCATCCTTGTTGAAATGACGGCCTTGGTCATCGAAACCGTGGGTCATTTCGTGGGCAATTACCATACCAATGGCACCGTAGTTAACGGCATCGTCAGCGTTCAGGTTAAAGAATGGAGGCTGAAGAATGGCCGCAGGGAAAACAATCTCGTTGTTGAGCGGATTGTAGTAAGCATTAACCGTTTGTGGTGTCATTCCCCATTCGGTTGGATCCACCGGTTTGCCAAGCTTATCTAGATTTTCTTTAACCAAGAATGCTCTAGCGTTCATTACATTATCAAAGTAGCTGTCCTTTTTAATGGAGAGCTTTGTGTAGTCCTTCCACTTGTCGGGATACCCAATTTTTACTGTAATGGCTTTGAGCTTCTCAATGGCCTTGGTTTTGGTAGAATCGGTCATCCAGTCCACCTTTGCAAGGCGTATTGCGTATGCTGCTTGTAGGTTTTTAACTAGCTGGATCATTCTTTCCTTGGCCTCTGGCGGGAAGAACTTTTTAACGTAGAGCTGACCTACTGCTTCACCAAGATAGGTATTTGCTGCACCAGAAATCCTCTTCCAGCGTGGGCTAATGGTTTTTTGCCCAGAAAGAATAGTTCCATAGAAATGGAAGCTCTCGTTGACGAATTGAGAGGAGAGAATGCCAGTACTTTCGTTAATTACATTCCACTTTAGGTATGTTTTCCAGTCGTTAAGAGAAACCTTTGGTATCATGGTATTGAGTTCTGCAAAGAACTTAGGTTGCGTAACCACAATTGGGTCATTGGACTTAACGCCCATGTCGTTAAAGTAGGCTTCGAACCGCAAATTTGGAAATTTTTTAATCAGGTCGGCCATTGGGGTTGGGTTGTATAGGGCCTGCATATCGCGATTTTCCAACCGAGTATTTGATGCTTTTGCAAGTTGAGTCTCAACGGTCATGATGGTTTTTGCATCAGCTGCAGCTTTCTCCGGTGCTTCACCCACCATTTCGAGAAGTTTCTGAACGTACTTCAAATACTCGCTTCTTATTTCCTGAGAGCGAGCATCTGTTTCAAGGTAGTAGTCCCTGTCAGGTAGGCCAATACCATCCTGGCTAAGGTAAATACGATAAACCTTGCTATTCATCAGATCCTGCTCGATTCCCATATCGAACATGCTGCTGATGGCATGTAGATGCAGGTATGAAACAAAATCAACCATTTGAGGAATGGAATTAATAGAATCAATCTTTTCAAACAGTGGTTTAATTGGATCATAACCAAGCTTGTCGATAGCATTGGTGTCGAGACCGGAGGAGTAGAAGTATCCCATTTTTTGGTCAAGACTACCTTTGGGATCATTATCCGCATTGGCGGCAGCCTCCTCCAGAATTGATTTTACATCCGAAATACTCTTTTCATAAACCTTATCGAATTCACCGTAGGAGGTTTTGTCGTCGGGAATTGGGTTGTTTTTAAGCCAAGTTCCACCAGCATACTGAAAGAAGTCGGTTCCAGGTTTCACTGTCAAGTCCATATTTGCTTTATCTAAAGCCTTATGATCTTGGCCATCATTTCCCTTGCAGGCGAATAGCATCAGCGGGAGGGAAACTATTGCAACTTTTGCCAAAATGTTTCTCATTTTCGAATTTAATTACTGTATAAAAGTGGTTAATAGCATATAAAGATACCAACAGAAAACCAATATTTTATCAATTTTCACCTCGAAGTCTGAAAAATCATGACTTGAGGATGGCGATTGATTTTCTGTTGGTATTAGACTAAATTGTTACCAAATCATCGGTCTATTTTCCGGTGCCCTGTATAACGGATCTTTGGGGCTAATATTAAAGGCATCGTAAAATTCAGGAATGTTGAAAAGTGCGCCATTAACCCTGAATTTTCCTGGGGAGTGAACGTCCTCCTTAATCCTTCGCATCAACTCCTTATCGCGAATTCCTTGTCTCCAAACGTTGGCATAGGAGAGGAAAAAGCGCTGTTGAGGCGTGAAGCCGTCGATGGTTGGCTCGTTTCCTTTGGCAACCAACTTCTTAAAGGCGTTGTAGGAGATGGTTAATCCACCATAATCAGCTATATTTTCGCCGAGTGTAAGCCTTCCGTCTAGGTGCATTGTATCGATGGCTACAAAAGCGCTATAATCATCGGCTAAATTCTGAGTGAGGTCATTGAACTTCTGAGCATCAGCGGGTGTCCACCAATCGGAAAGATTACCATCTTTATCGTATAGCCTTCCTTGGTCGTCGAAGCCATGGGTCATTTCGTGGCCAATTACACAACCAATACCACCGTAATTCAGGGCGTCATCAGCCTTTAAATCGAAGAAAGGTGGACGTAGAATAGCTGCGGGGAAAACAATCTCGTTCATGGTTGGGCTATAGTAAGCATTTACCGTTTGAGGTGTCATTTCCCACTTGGTTCTGTCTACCGGTTTTCCCAGCTCAGCAAGATTATCTTGAAAATGGAATGCGTTAGCATTTTTGACATTCTGTAGGTAGCTGTCTCGGGAAATGGTTAGCGCAGAATAGTCCTGCCATTTATCGGGATAGCCAACCTTCACATTTATTTTTGCCAGTTTTTCAAGCGCTTTTTCCTTGGTTGGTTCACTCATCCAAGGCAGCTGCTTAATGCGCTCCTTATACGATTCTTTCAGGTTGTTTACCAGGTCAATCATTTTTGCCTTTGCTTCGGCGGGGAAATACTTCTTTACATAAAGTTCACCAATTGCTTCGCCTATGGCTCTATCGGCGGTAGCAGAAACACGCTGCCATCTGGGGAGATTTACTTCTCTGCCTGAAAGCTGCTTGCCGTAGAAATCAAAATTATTGGCTTCGAACTTACTGCTTAAGTATGGGGAGTAACGGTTAAGAACATTCCACTTAAAATATATTTTCCAGCTATCAACCGGAATATCCTTAATCATTTTGCCTAGCTCTGTGAAAAATTTAGGATTATCGACAATAAAAGATTCTACGTTTTTAACGCCAAGGGCTGTAAAGTAAGCATTCCAGTTGATTCCGGGTGCCAACTTCTGCATCTCCTTAACAGTTTCCTTGTTGTAAGTTTTAATAGGATCGCGGCGCTCTTTACGGCTCATAGATGATTGAGCAAGGCGGGTTTCTAAACTCAAAATATCTTGGCCAAATTGCTTAGCGTTAGAGGAATCAACACCTGTTAGTTCAAAGGATTTAGCAATGTATTTAAGATATGCATCTCTTATTTCCTTTGATCTGCTGTCGTTGCCGAGGTAGTAATCACGATCGGGTAACCCCAAACCACCTTGTGAAAGGTTCGCAATCATGCTGTTGGAGTTTCTTTCGTCCTGAACAACGCTAAAGTTGAACGCGGGGCGAAGACCCATTGTTTGCAGGGAGGCAATATAACCTTGAATTTCTTCTGGTTTGGATAATTTATCAATGTTTTCGAAATCGCCTTTAAGTGGTGTAAAGCCAGCATTTTCAATGGCTGTAGTGTCCATTCCTGAAGCGTAAAAATCACCAACCTTTTGTAGATTGGAACCCTTAACTGCATTGGTAGATGCTGCTGCTTCTTCCAGAATGCCTTTTACGAAAACATTGTTCTCCTCTTGTAGCTGATCGAATGATCCCCAACGGGACCTATCGCCAGGGATGGGGGTGTTTTTAATCCAGTTGCCATTGGCATAATCGTAAAAATCTACGCCTGGTTTAATGGACAAATCCATGTTGGCTGGTGAGAATGCCAAGGAGGTTTGCTTGTCTGAATGTCCACAACCCGCT
>DATKTT010000335.1:0-16812 GCA_035530955.1 Williamwhitmania sp.
ATGGGTCACCCCAAACCACCTTGCCACTTGCTAGTGCTTCGGACACGACTCCGCGCACAAGGGACTTGCACCCTCTGGACTGGCTCCTAAACGCATCGTTTAAAAGAACTTTTACTATATTTACCATTCAAGGCACACACATGTAGTATAAAAAATTGCCGGTGTAGTGCGAAATTCAGGTTTTTCGCCTTTATTAAACTTAGTTGTATCTTGATATGAAATCGCTTCGAAATCGGCAACTTTTAATACCACTACCGTTAGGGGTAGGCAAAAAAGTCGAAATATTATGAATAGTATCTATCATTATGGAAAATATTAAAGATATTGTTTTTAAATTTCAAGGGAGCCCTCATTATTGGAGAGAAAAAGCTAAAGAATTGAGATATGCTGCAGAGATATTATGGCCATATTCTGAGACAAGGATGAATAAAATTATGACATCCATCAAGGAGAATAACGATATTGATATTTTATCAATTGAACCAGATACCTTTAATACTTTTTTAGCACTGATAGGATTTAGCACAGAATGTTTATTTAAAGGAACCATAATTAGAGACAATCCATCTTTTGTTTCAAACGGAAAGCTTTCATCTAAACTTGCAACACATGATTTGCACAAACTTGCTTCACTTGCTAAAATAAAATTGTCAACTAATGAGCAAATATTTTGTAATCAGGCTCTTGAAGCCATGACAGTAAAATTCAGATACCCAATTTCAAAAGTTGCAGAAGATGCAAAGACAGATTTGATAATGGGAGAACATTGCAAAACCGTTTTTACGGATTTGTTTGACAGATTATACCCAACCTTGGGACAAATAATTGCAAATGGAAGACTTATAAGATAAATGGTGATTATCAGAAAAATTCACAATATATTTTTTTGAAAATAAAAATGTAAATTGATAGACAATGAATTAAAATGAAGCCAACTCCAACATTTTATTGCTTCAATCGTCGTGTTTATGCAATTGATTATTTATTGATAATTTGATGCTTTGAATATGGCAGTTTAAACAACTACCTACCGCTATAACCCCATAACCTCCAACTTCTTCCTCCCAGCCTTACAGCCTATAGCCTATCTTCCTACAGCCTATAAGTCTCATTGTTCTCAGTTTACCTCATCACCTCCCAGCTGCTGGTTTCCTTGTTGAACGTGATTTCGGGAACACCAACGTTCTCCTTGCCGTAAAGCTTTCGGGCATCGCTGGCAAACTCATCGAAGAGTGCCTTGTCGTCGCTGGAAAAGTAGCCCTCCTGCTGCTCATACTCGGAGATGGGTAGCACCTGGTAAATTCTTCTGCCATCATGTATTGGGCGTTGCACCCAATCGAGAATATAGCCTGCTGAGCTTATTTTTGAGCGACCATTGTGCTTGGTTAGGGTGAGGTAGGCCAGTGCGCCTCCATTCTTGTAGCGGTCGCGCTGGTTGGAAACAAAGTTGCCCAGGGAGTACACGGTCACGCTGCCCGTGGTGGAGTCGGTGTCGTAGCTGGCCTCCATGCGCTGAATAACGTGCGGGTGAGAGCCAATAACAATTCTAATACCCAACCCATGCAGGTAGCGGGCTAACCTCTCCTGCTCGCGGTTGGGGTCGTTTTGGTACTCAATTCCCCAGTGCATAAAGGCAATAATCTCGTCAACGTTTTCCTGCTTTGCGCGCTCCACATCCTTACGAATTTGGGCCGTATCAATGGTGTTTACAATTACGGGCGAAGGCACCACAATGCCGTTGGTTCCGTAGGTGTAGTTGAGCAGGGCAATTCTAAAACCGTTTTTCACCAAAATGAGTGGGTAGGTGGTGTCGCGCTCGGCCTCATCCTGAAATGTTCCGGTGTGCGGAATTCCGAGGGTGTCGAGCGTTTGTATGGTTCTAATGATGCCGCTCTTTCCACGATCGGCTGCATGGTTGTTGGCATCAGCCAGCACATCCACTCCTGCAACCTTTAATGCTTTGGCCAAAGCATCGGGCGAGCTGAACTGCGGATAGCCAGTGTAGGGTTTTCCGGCAAGGGTCACCTCTAGGTTGGCAATGGCAATATCGGCAAGGTTAAATACCGGTTTCATTCGGCAGAAGACGCTGTCGTAGCTGTAGGTGTCGGTGCTGCTGTCGTAGGCGGCACTAATTTGCGGTCCATGGCCCATTACGTCGCCAATAAACAGCAGGGAGAGCGTAGTATCTTTAGCAGTGTTGCAGGTGGTATCGCTGGTAGCTGTAATCGGTTGGGCATATGCACCCACGGAAACTACAGTAAGAAAGGCAAAGGTTAAAAGTTTCTTCATGCTCACGAAATTTCTCAAATATAGCATAAATGCCGAAACCCCTTTTCTGACAAAAATCATTGTTGGAATTCTGAAATGTCTGTTTCTTGCGCAAAATTATGAGTCAGCATTGTTCGGCTATGACTTGTAGGATAGGACGGTATCTAGGCTACTTTCCGCTGTAAAGATGAAATTATTTCAGCAGGATTAACCTGCATCTTTTCTTCAAAGTTAGAAGGTTGAAGTTTTATATCACACCGAAGTGGGATTTCTGAGAGAAACAGAAATCCCACTTTCATTTATATTTACCCCTACTCCCATTCTGCTGAAAGAATATGCGCTTTTGCACTCGTTTGCGGTTTTTTATGCAAAAATGAGTAAGAGCAGGGTATGCTTGATTGGCGTATTTAGGCTACTTTTGTAGTAGCAAACGACCTACGGTTGCTTCAAAAATATACAATTACCTATCATGAATACTACCTATCAGCTGCAGAACTTCGAAAGTTGGGTTAGAAGACGATTCGACATTTACAATAGCATTTTCCTTGGATTATCGGCCAACGCAGACAATGGCATTCTGCTTGGTCACTTCGCTGCCCACGTCAAGAAAGGCATTCATAAGGGACAATCGCCTGTTGAAATTATCGAAAGCTTCTCGAAGGAGCACCATAGCGGTGCCAGTGAGGAGCAGCTGCTTTCGTTGCTGATTGGCTTTGTTGGCATCATAGAGCGACAGGTGGTTGTGTTTGACGCGGTGGAGGATTCAGCTTTCGACAAGATCAACGATCTCGCCGGCTCCAACTCCCTGAAGATTGTATTGAAGAACTTTTTAAACAGGGGATTAACGGAGGAGTTGCTGGCAACTTTGAAGGACTTGAAAATTCGGTTGGTGCTTACGGCCCATCCCACACAGTTTTACTCCGGTTCCATTCTTTCCATCATCACCTCGCTCGATACAGCCATTCGAAATAACGATATCGACACCATAAGTGACCTGCTTCAGCAGCTGTCGTATACAAATTTTTACAACGAAAAAAAACCCACCCCGCTCGATGAGGCACACCACCTTGTTTGGTACTTGGAGAACTCGTTTTACAATGCCGTTATGGCCATTCACGACGAGCTATTCTACATTCTACCATCGGAAGGTTACATCAACTTTAACCTGGTGGAGCTGGGCTTCTGGCCAGGCGGTGACCGCGACGGTAACCCGTTTGTTACCGCAGAGATAACTGAGAAGGTGGCCGATCTTCTGCGCTATGCAATTTTGAGAAAATACTATCACGCCGTTAGGCAGCTTAAGCGGCATATGACCTTTGGTGGCGTGGCCGATGAGCTGCAAAATATTGAAAAGGTTCTCTCGGGCTGCATCTACGGCTGTGAGTCGGTGAGCGCTAAGTGGCTGCTCGAGAAGTTTGAGGCGCTGGATGCACTTGTTCAGGAGAGCTTTTCCGGCCTCTACTCCAGCGAGCTGCGCCGGCTTATTAATACCATAAAGATTTTTGGAACACACTTTGCTGCCATAGACGTAAGGCAGGATTCCACCATTCATCGGAAGGTGTTTACTGAACTGGTGCCAGAATTTGGCTCGGGCATAAATGCAAAAAGCGATGCCGAGCAGGTGGCGTGGTTCGAGCAGCTGCATCAATCATCCGTGGACTTTTCTGGCCTTTCCGAAATTGCCTCAGAAACCTGTCTATCGGTTAAGGCCATAAAGAATATCCAGAGCCATAATGGCGAAAAGGGCTGCAATCGTTACATCATCTCCAACTGCGGCCGTGCCTCCGATGTGATGCTGCTCTACCGGCTATTTACAATAAATGGCTGGGTCGAGGAGCAGCTTACAGTGGATCTAATTCCCCTATTTGAAACCATCGACGACCTTGCAAACTGTGATGCGGTGATGGAGATGCTATACCAAAACCCCACCTACAAGGCTCACCTCCAGCGTCGCAATCACAACCAGACCATTATGCTTGGATTCTCTGATGGAACCAAGGACGGAGGTTACTTCGCGGCCAACTGGTCGATATACAGTGCAAAGGAGAAGCTGAGTGCAATTTCGGAAAAGTATGGCATCAGGGTGGTGTTCTTCGACGGCCGTGGCGGTCCAGCCGCACGAGGCGGTGGAAAAACGAATCAATACTACTCTGCACAGGCGCGTAACGTTGCAAACAAGGAGATTCAGCTAACCATTCAGGGACAGACCATCAGCTCGAACTTTGGCACACCGGTATCGGCGCAATACAACATGGAGCAGCTGCTAAGTGCGGCCATTAAGAATAGGCTCGACAATAGCTACAACGCCGAATTTCCGGAGAAGGACCGGAAAATGATGAACGAAATCATGGAGATTAGCCACCAGAGCTACTCCGACCTAAAGCATCGTCCCGATTTCATTACCTATATGCAGACATACTCACCGCTGAACTTCTTTGGCAAGGCAAATATCAGTAGCCGCCCCGACAAGCGCAACCAAACTGGTGCGCTTAAGCTGGAGAATTTACGTGCCATTCCGTTTGTTGGATCTTGGAGTGAGAATAAGCAGAATGTGCCCGGTTACTATGGCTTTGGCGAGGCATTGCGCCGTGTTTACGAAAAGTATGGCGTGGAAGATGTGTCCAATCTATATGAGCATAGCCGATTTTTCCGAACGCTGGTGGAGAATAGCCAGATGGTGCTCGATAAGTCCAACTTCGATATAACTGCCTTTATAAATAAAGATGAGCGCTTTTCCGAAATATGGAACCTCATCCGTCGGGAGTATGAGCAATCAATTGAATATCTGCTAAAGGTGTCAGGGTCGAAGCAGTTGATGGAGAAAAACCCCAAGGATAAGCTCTCTGTTGGCTTGCGGGAGACAATTATACGACCTTTGGTTCTAATTCAGCAGTTTGCCCTGCAGGAGGTAGATGAGTCGCTGGAGCGGGGATTAACCGAGCGGGCCGAAATTTATGGTGCGCTGGTTGTGCGCTGCTCCTATGGAATTATAAATGCCGGACGAAATTCAGCATAGGTTTTATTGTTTTTTTGTTGGTTTTTGAGTTTATTGGTTTTTGCCGTCCGGGGGTTTTTCCTCGGACGTTTTTTTATTTTCCAATAACCGCCCCAATGAGATAGATGGAGGGAATCGGTCCGTAGCTCCGCGAATCGATGCTGTTATCCACGTTGTCCTTCAGAATAAAGCAGTAGCCGTAGGCGAAGGTGTACGATTCTGCCTTTTGTCCGTTGATGTATATTCCGTCTGCCCGTTGCGCTGCAGTTGGATTCTCGTAGCTGCGGATGAGAAAGAGGTAGCCTGCAGCGTCAGGGTTAGTGAGGGAAACAGTTTCTCCCTTTTTGGGAAGTTGAAAACCATTTGGAAACGTGGAAAGCAGATGCATAAAGTCGTGGTGTAGCGTTACCCCAGCATGTGTAACAGATACTACACCAGCATTTTTTTTGAGCAGAGTGGACTGTTCCTTGGTGGCGAATAGCTCAACGCTTCCCCGTTTTCCAGTTTTGGCCTCTGTAATCCCTACGCTTTTTAGAATGGGAAGCGGATTATATTTCACTTTAATGTGATAGAAGAAGGTTGCGCTTGTGGGGTATGGTGTCACAACCTGGTTTACCAGCAGCATACCTCCGGTAACTGAAATGGTCTCTCCAGGAATGGCTGCTAACCTTCCCAGCGCGGTGTGCTTCTTATCAATTGGAATGCTATCGTTACCATCGGGCTCGTTAAAGTAAAACACCCTCCCCTTTTCTGTAGTAGTAAACTTATTTCTTAACCGGTATGCTGGAACTTTAAGGATAAACCTATAACCGTTGAAGTTTCCAACGCTATCCAAGGGCCGTTTTAGGCTCAGTAGGGCAATGGGCAGCCTTGGTCCGGGTGTAAGCTTGTTAACGAGTACAAACTTGCCCGATTTAACGGTGTTTTGCATTTGGCCATCCCTAACAATCGCCACGTCCAAAAACAGTAAACGGACGAGGAAGATGGCTGCCACTGCCACCAGCAGAGCCAGAACCCACTCCTTTGCTACGCTGTGAGAACCTGATTTCCTTGTTTTTTTTCTTCTTACTGGTGGTTTTCGCCTCTTGGCCATAGTTGTGTGCAATTATACGTCGAAGGTAGGAAAAAAAGGGAGTTAGAAGAAGTTAGACGGAAGTTAGACGGAAGTTAGAGGAAGTCAAAGAATGCAACCTTATGTAGGGACGAAAAATCTTTCGTCCTATGCAATTTCACATTAAAACAATAGAACATGACCCTGAAAGGGTGACAGTTTATTTTCCGGGGGTGTCAACCCCCGGAAAAAGGTAGATCAAGAGTAGGCGGTGCACGGGCTATCGATGTTCGAGGCACTTTTGCTACCCTGCACCGCAATAACCAATAGACATTAAATAGCGAAGTTAAGTGGGGTTAGAAGAAGTCGTAGCGAAGCAAAGATCCGGCCATTGACGGATCAGAGAATTTAACGAATTCAACCGAATGTAGAGACGCACGATCGTGCGTCTCCCTTGTGCCGAAAAATGCATTTACAATTCGGTAGGGGCGAAATGTTTTTCGCCCCCATATTTTTACCGGCAAACCATTATTGCACGGTAAACCCCGGCGGGGTTGAATGTTTCTAACCCATAAGAGCGAGCGGCGCACGCTGAAAGGATGTTTAAATCTACCGGCCCTCCATGCACCGCAATATTTGAAAGATATTTGGCTGCTTTCCAATTTTCCAATTTCCAATACGTTATATATCATCCGACTCAACGCCTGTCAATCGACTTTCACGCATTAAACTAAAATATTCGTATCTTGGTCATACTCAAAACCTAAAACAAAGCACCATGAAAAGATTCTCCACCGTTTTAGTAATGGCAATGTTTACTATACTTATGGCCTCCATGGTCACATCTTGCAACCAAAAAGCCGAACCGAAAGAGGACAACACCGCCTACCTTGAGGAGATAACCATTGCCCAGCTGCAGCAGGGGTATAAGGAGGGTAAGTTCACCGTTGAGCAGGTGGTTAGCGATTACCTAAGTAGAATTGAGACGATCGATGAGAGTGGCCCAACCTTAAATGCTATTATCGCCATAAATCCCGATGCTATTAAGATTGCCAAAGAGCTCGACAGGGAGATGAAGGATGGAAAGCCCCAGGGTCCGTTGTTTGGAGTTCCGGTAATCCTAAAGGACAATATAGATACAAAGGATTCCATGCCCACAACCGCTGGTGCAGTAGTTCTAAAAAACTCATTCGTTGGCAGGGATAGCTGGATTGCCGCCAAGCTGAGAGCAGCAGGGGCAATTATTATAGCGAAATCAAATCTTAGCGAGTGGGCTAATTTTAGATCAAGCTTCTCCTCAAGCGGATGGAGCGGATATGGTGGACAAACAAGGAATCCCTATGAACTCGATCGAAACCCTTGCGGTTCAAGTGCAGGATCGGGAGTAGCCGTTTCGGCCAATTTGTGTGAATTTGCCATTGGAACAGAAACCAACGGCTCCATCGTTTGTCCATCAAACAATAACGGCATAGTGGGGCTCAAACCCACGGTAGGCCTTATTAGCAGAACGGGCATAATCCCCATCTCCTTTACGCAGGACACCCCCGGCCCCATGGCACGATCGGTGGAGGATATTGCCGCTTGCTTGGGTGCAATGGTGGGGCGTGACTCCTCCGATTCTAAAACCCTTCAACCCGATGCCAAGTTCTATACCGATTACACCCAATTTCTGAAGAAAGATGGCCTTAAAGGCAAGAGAATTGGGCTGCTGACCAACGTGTCGGGATTTCACTTCAAGGTGGACGAGCTGATGCAAAAGGCCGTGAAAGATATGAAGAGTGCCGGGGCTGAAATAGTGGAAGTAAATATGCCCATCGATGGTAGCGTAGAGGCAGCATCGTTTCAGGTTTTGCTGTATGAATTCAAGGATGGACTGAACAGCTACTTTAAATCGCTTGGAAGTAATGCGCCTGTAAAAAGCCTTGAGCAGCTCATCGAATTTAACAAAACCGATTCCGTTGAGCTAAGGTTCTTCGACCAGCATCTATTGCTATTGGCACAATCGAAGGGCGATTTGAATAGTCCGGAGTACAAAAAATCCCTTGCGCTCATGCTCAAAGCAATGCGGCAAGACGGCATCGACAAGGTGATGAAGGCCAACAATCTTGATGCTCTCATGGCTCCAACAGGAAGCCCAGCGTGGAAAACCGATGAGGTAAACGGTGACAATATTCTAGGAAGCAGCTCTTCCTACGCTGCCATTGCAGGTTACCCAACCATTTCGGAACCCATGGGCTTTATTGATGGACTTCCGGTAGGGGTTTCATTCATTGGTAAGGCTTGGAGTGAGCCCACATTGATTGAGATTGCCTATGCCTACGAGCAGGCAACAAAGCATAGAAAGAAGCCAGAGTTTAAAGAGTAAAAGGAGATCAGATTTTCAAGTCTAGCTATGAGGTGAAATTTGTGCATCTATGCACTTATCACCCTGCAGTTGGTTACAATCTTCCTTAACGAGGAGAAATAATACCATGCATAACGGCGTACTGTATTGCCTCGGCAGAGTTGCTAACCTCCAACTTTTCAATAATTCGCTGTCGGTGCGTGTTTACGGTGTTTACGCTTATAAAGAGCTTATCGGCAATTTCCTTGCTTATCAGCCCTTTGGCTATAAGCCCAAGAACTTCCTTCTCCCGTTTGCTCAGGTTTAGAGGCTGATTCTCCTCCATACTTGGGATAGGAAAAAGGAAAAGTTCTCCCGTTTTTAGGTTTACCAGCCTGCTACGTACCGGGGCGTCCAAATCCTGATCTGGGGAAATATCCATGAGTCCAAGCGCCAGCCAAACGTTGCCTCGCTTGTCAAGTTCCAGAGCCATTTGCTGCTCAATCACCCGAATGTATTTATCGCCTGAGCTCAGAATACGGTAGTCGGATAGCAGCTTGTAGTTTTTCTTTTCCTCAGCTGGTAGGTCAATGGCAAACTGCATGTAGAAGTTGCCGGCCTCCATCATGCTTAAGAAGTCGTCGGAGTGGATACGCCGGTTCATGTAGTCGTTACCCTCGGCATGGGCCTCCTCAATTTCCCACCCAAATACCGATTCGTAGCGTTTCGAGAGGTAAAGGTGCTTTTGCTGGTGTAGGTCGAAAATGGAGATAGCGCTGGTTTCAATAATATCCACCAGCTGGAGCATCTCAATATGCTTTTTTAACAACGAGTAATCCAGATCGACGGGGGAGAACTCCTGTTGATTCATTATCCGGTCATATTCCTTATGCAAATTCTGAAGCCTATTATCCATGGAATTACTGATTTATCAGTATTGATGCTATTGGTGTGATAGATGACCTTTGTTCTGTATTAATTATTTATCAAAAGTAGTAAAATGGAACGACTTAGAGATACTATTGATTCGCTTGCTCTCATGGTTAAAGGGTTGCTAGATGGTGTAAGCAGTTGCCTACGCTTTCTTTTTGCAGCAGTGTTGCTTTTCAACTCAAGTATTTCAGCGGGATGGGCGCAGCAACCTGTTCAAACAATAAAGGGAACGGTAATGGATCGGGAAACGCAGGTTTCGCTTCCGGGAGCCACGGTGGTGGTGGTGCATACCGATCCTGTTTTGGGCACAGTTACCGATGCAAATGGAAATTTTCGCATTCCCAACGTGCCCGTTGGGCGTTACGATATTCAGGTAAGTTTTGTTGGTTACGAAACCTTTACCGCACGTGAAGTTATGGTGGGTTCTGGGAAAGAGGTCGTGCTAAATTTTGGGCTTAAGGAAGCTGCTGTGGCAATGGATGCTGTGGTGGTTAAGGCTGGGAGCAATAAGGAACGACCACTAAATTCTATGGCCACGCTTAGCGCTCGTCAACTTAGCGTTGAGGAGTCACAGCGCTATGCAGGTGGGCTTGACGATCCGGCTCGGCTTGCCACTGCTTTTGCAGGGGTAGCAGGTAATTTCAGCGGAAATGGCATTGCCATCCGTGGCAACTCACCGCAGGGGCTGCTTTGGCAGCTGGAGGGGGTAGAAATTTCCAATCCCAGCCACTTTGCCAATATAACCACCTTTGGCGCCGGAGGCATTACCGCCCTTAGCAGCATGATGCTTTCTAACTCTGACTTTCTTACCGGTGCATTTCCTGCGGAGTATGGCGATGCCATTTCGGGCGTTTTCGACGTAAGGCTACGAACGGGGAATTCCGATAGACGCGAGTCTACCATTCAGGTTGGAACCATTGGGTTGGACTTCTCCTCGGAGGGCCCTTTTCGTAAGGGTGGTGGTTCAACCTACCTTTTCAACTACCGCTACTCCACATTCAGCCTCATATCCTCTTTTCTCCCGGAAGATGCTGGTGGAATAAGGTATCAGGATTTATCCTACAAGTTGAATTTTCCTTTGAAAAATAGCGGTGGAACCATATCGTTCTGGGGACTTCTTGCAGGAGATAAATCACCACAAAAGGCCGAAACCGACTCGCTGAAGTGGGAATTCAACCAGGATAGGGAGAAGGGGATAAACAACCTGTTCAATGGAGCAATGGGGTTAACCTTTCGTCGTTCCGTAGGGCGATCGCTATTCAATACAACGGTGGCAGTATCGGGCAATGGTATCACCTCCACGCTCGATAGCCTTAACCACGATCTGCTTCTTGCACGTAAGCAGGACATAGAGGGGCGTGAGCTACGCTATTCGTTCAGTAGCTTTGTTACCCATAAGTTCAGCCCTACGTTGGTTACCAAAACGGGCTTCTCTGCTAACTTGTTGAGCTACCGGATTAAGCTAATTTACTCTCCCGGGGCCACCCTTCCGCTCGATACAGTGGTCGATGACCATGGAAGTCGCTGGTTATTGCAGGCATATTCGCAGTGGAAGTGGGAGCCGGTATTCTGGTTAACGGTAAATGCGGGTGTTCATACGCAGCATTTCACGCTCAACGGGGAAACAACGCTTGAGCCTCGGATTGGTATTCGTGCTGCATTAAGCAAGCGGAGCAGCCTTGGCATTGCATACGGGAACCATAGCCGTTTGGAGATGCTTCAGCTATACCTGTTGGAGCATGAATTTGCTTCGGGTGTTACTCAACCTAACACCAAGCTTAAGATGGCTCGGGCAAACCACTTGGTGGTGAGCTACGATTTGGCCATCTCCTCTACAATGCGCTTGAAGGTAGAACCATACTATCAGCAGCTATACAACATTCCGGTAATACCCGATAGCTCATGGAGCGTGCTTAATCTTGAAAAGGATTGGTTTTTCAGCGATTCCCTTTCAAACTCGGGTAAGGGGAGAAATTACGGTGTCGATGTTACGCTGGAGCGATTTCTACGGAATGGTTACTACTTTCTGTTCACCGCATCCTTGTTTGAATCGCGCTATAGCGGTGGAGATGGTGTATGGCGAAGCACCCGATACGATAAGCGTTACGTGACGAACTTGCTCGGAGGAAAGGAGTGGATGGTCGGCCGCAGCAAGGCAAACGTGCTTGGCGTCAACGCCCGCATCAGTGTCTTTGGTGGCGACCATATTTCTCCGCTTGATTACAGTGCCTCTGTTGCATCGGGTGAGGTAATTTACGATGAGAACTGTGCCTTTGCCAACAGCAAGCCCAATATTGTTAGCTGTGACCTAACCATCAGCTACCGCATCAATCGGAAAAGCCACGCCTCCACATGGTCTGTTAAAATTCTAAACCTCCTGGGTGCGAAGGAATACTATGGTTACCGTATGAACCTCAAAACAGGCCAACCCGAAATGGAGTCGGAGGTAGTAATGGTTCCCAATATCAGCTACAAGTTGGAGTTTTAATGTAATGAACTATCTCGCCTCTTTGAAAAAGTGATATTTAAATTTCTTCAACCATTTTTTGGAGCCTTTCGATATCGGAATCGAACTCATCTGCGATTTCCACCGGAAACAGTCCAAAGCCCTTAAGTCGGCTTGAGTTGGTATCGCAGAGTATCTCCCACATGGCGGCCTTTTTGGAAGAGATCACCCTTTGGATATCAACTTCTGAGGGTGTAAGAGAATATTTCTTAGCTGATTCACCAATGTAGACCTTAATTTCCTTTGCAATCAACATGCAATTGCTAATGCGTTGCTCATCAACATTATTGGCAATTTGATACATAGTCAGCTTACTTGGATTGCTCAGCTTCTGCTCAATCTCGTTAACGTACTTTTCGACCAAAAGAAGAGAGGACGAAACAGAACGTCTGTGATTTGCGGATAGCGGTATTTTTTTCATTGCTAGGTTCGCAGTGTGGCAATAAGGCGCATTGGGTTGAGCAGTAGTTCAAGAGCATGGTTAATGTTTGTGCAAACAACATCGGCATTAATCAGGCATTTCATCGATGCTCCCTCCATCTGAATAACGCCAATGCTTAATGAGGCAGTTTTTAGCATTAGGGCATCATTTAGCCCATTGCCTATTGCGATGGTGTGATCTTTCCCAAGCTTGTTGACATACTTTTTTTTCTGCTTGTCTTGCTGCCCACTGCTTAAAATTTTAATCTTGCAGTTAATATCCTTTAGCTCATTCCTTGCAGTGCCATACGTGTCGGCGGTAACTACATGAATAGCAATTTTACTCTCCAACAGCTTTAGCAGGTTAATTGTTTCAAGGTCGATTTTGCCATCATTGGCAAGCGTTCCATTAACGTCTAGAACTAGATGCTCGGCTTCTAATTTTTGCCTTGATGGAATATTAACGGTAATCATAATTACAATATGTTGGTTAGTAATAATTCAGATCGAGTTACTTTCCGCTATTGAAGGGAGATTCAGTTGATAATTTCCAGTTAGCGTTGTTGCAATTAGTTAATAGCATTGATCCTGAATATGTTATACGTTGTTGGAGGTTGATAACTGATTTGAACAGTTGTGACAACGTTTAAATTCAGCATAATCAACGTTTACCTGCTGAAGAATGTTTACCACGGTGACAACTTCACTGGTGATTAGGGGCTAAAAAAAAGAGGGTGCTTCAAATTTTGAAGCACCCTCTACTAATATTATAGTCTGATCGCTAGCGAATAATGCTGAACATTCTGCTCCAGCGAATATTTGCCGGGAACGACTTATCCTTGTTGAGCGATAGCCAGATGAAGGATGCCTTACCAACAATATGATCCTCGGGAACAAATCCCCAGAATCGGGAATCGGCGGAGTTGTGACGGTTGTCGCCCATCATAAAGTAGTAGTCCATCTTAAAGGTATAGGTGTTGGTCTTTTCGCCGTTGATATAGATGGAGGAATCCTTTACCTCCAGCGTGTTGTGCTCGTACACCTTAATAAGGCGGTCGTAAATGGGTAAATTCTTCAGCGTAAGCTCAACAGTTGCACCTTTTTTGGGAATCCATAGCGGGCCAAAGAAGTCCTCGGTCCAAGGGTAATTGCTACTAAATGGAAATATCATTTTGGTCATCTGCCCAACGGCGGTATCCTCATACTTGTCTACCGAAACCACATTGGGAAGCTGCTTCATCTGCTCCACATTTTTGGCTGAGAGGTGCAGCTGGTCGTAGGAGGAGTTGCTAGGGTTGAACGTTCTCTCGTCGTCGGGAATGCCCATCTGGTCGAGATAGATATCGTTGATTCGAGTTCCATTGGTTCTCACAAAGTAGTGGTACTGAAGGCCGGGAATATCAACTTGTGGTTTTCCGTTGATGAATACTGAATCGTGAATTACCTGAATTGTGTCGCCGGGTATGGCCACGCAGCGCTTCACATAGTTTTCGCACTTATCCACCGGCCGGTAAATAATTCTATTTTTAAAGTTCTGCCAGATGTATTCGCGCCCATACTGCCGGCAGGCTGTGTAGTAGTCTCCGTTTGGGTCATCGAGCATTACGGTATCGCCCTCCGGAAAGTTGAACACCACTACATCGTTCCGCTTAACATGTCCAAGACCAAGAAGCCTTTTGTAAGGCCACTGAATCCAATCCACAAACGAGGGGGTGGAACTGGTAAGTGGGAGGGTGTGGTGAACAAACGGAAAGGAGATTGGGGTGTTTGGCAGCTTGGGGCCGTAGGCTACCTTGCTCACAAAGAGGTAGTCTCCAACCAGCAGCGACTTCTCCATGGAGGAGGTGGGAATGGTGTAGGCCTCAATGAAGAACATCCGAATGAGGCTGGCAGCAATGGCTGCAAAAATAAGTGCATCAACCCATTCAGCGGCTGAGCTGCGCTTGCCCTTTTCCACGTTTCTCTTCTTCCAGAAGGTCCAGTTTACCTTTTGAGTGATGTAGTAGTCGTAAATGATGCCCAGCCCGATTAGGAGGTAGTAGTTCCCAATCCAAACAACCCATAGCACAAAAATGAGCGATGTGAGGCTAAACTTGAAATACTTGGTTTTAAGAAAGGCTAAAATGCTTTTCATGCGTATGTCAGTTAG
This sequence comes from Williamwhitmania sp., assembly GCA_035530955.1. Taxonomy (GTDB): domain Bacteria; phylum Bacteroidota; class Bacteroidia; order Bacteroidales; family Williamwhitmaniaceae; genus Williamwhitmania. The sequence continues at coordinate 14,646 of DATKTT010000335.1, forward strand.
TTATAATTTCAGACAAGATTCTAATCTTAAAACCGATGCTCATCCGAGGCAATGCCTGTGGATGAGGTCCGGTATACCAATATGTTGTTGAAGCGGTGTTGCATTAAACCTGTCGCTATAGATTAAGCAGATCGTTCATGCCAAACACACCTCTTTTATCTTTTACAAATTCTGCCGCTAAAATGGCACCAAGGGCAAGACCCTTGCGGTTTTTGGCGGCATGGGTAAAGGTAATCTCGTCCACATCCGATGTATAAACAACGCTATGGGTGCCTGGAACGCTGCCTTCGCGATGTGATGTAATGGAAATTTTGTTTTCAGCCTTTTGGGGGGCAAGAACCCATCCATCCATACCAGAAAGTTCCTTTGACATAAGTTCGGTAAGTGTAATGGCCGTTCCGGATGGGGCATCAAGTTTTTGCGTGTGGTGAATCTCCTCCACGGCAACGGAGTAACCTTGTGTTTTCCCCATAAGGGAAGCAAGGATCTGATTTACCCGAAAAAATATGTTTACGCCCAAGCTGTAGTTGGAGGAGTAAAAGAGCGTTCCACCAAGCTGCTTACAGAGTGCTGTGGCATCAGGAAAATGCTCGGCCCAGCCAGTTGAACCCGATACAATGGGTTTGCCAGCATGGAGGCAGGAAATAACATTCTGATAGGCGGATTTAGGGGAGGTAAACTCAATGGCCACCTCCACGGCTGCGAGCTTTTCGGCGGTGAGGTCGCTCAAATTATCTTGGTCGATAATTAGAACCACTTCATGGTGTCGTTCCTTGGCAATGGCCTCAATTTCCCGACCCATCTTGCCGTACCCAATTAGGGCTATTTTCATCCTTGGAGTTTTTCTGGAAATTCGGATAAAGATAAAAAAAAGGGCCTTTACCAAAGCCCTTTTTGCGTTTTTTAGCTAATCGGAGTTAGCTGCTATGCTGTATTACAAAGACCGGAGTCGTTTGTAAGGTGCCTATTTCACCTGCTTAACAATGGCATCGAATGCCTCGGGATGGTTCATTGCAAGGTCGGCCAATACCTTACGGTTGATGGCGATACCTTTTTTAGTTACCAATCCCATAAATTCGGAATAAGTCATTCCGTGCGCTCTTACGGCCGCGTTGATTCTCTGAATCCAGATACCGCGGTAGATTCCCTTTTTCTTCTTACGGTCACGGTATGCGTAGCCTAAACCTTTCTCAAGGGTGTTTTTTGCTACCGTGTACACATTACCTCTAGCACCAAAGTTTCCTTTGGTTTGTTTGAGGATTTTTTTCCTTCTAGCTCTCGACGCAACCGCGTTTACTGACCTTGGCATTTTTTTTCGATTTTTGAATGATTAGCGGCCTCAATGGCACTTAGTTGCTAGTTCACTCGGTTAAAACTAAAGTAAAAATTTCTCTAATCAGAAAAGTAAAAGATTACTACTTTGCAAGAAGAGCTTTAACTCTTTTTGTATCCACCTTGCTTACCGTGTCAGTGTGCGTAAGGAATCTCTTCCTTTTTGTAGACTTTTTGGTAAGGATGTGGCTCTTGAAGGCATGTTTTCTTTTTACCTTTCCTGTTCCGGTCAAAGAAAATCTCTTCTTTGCGCCAGAATTTGACTTCATCTTTGGCATTTAAGTCGGATATTTATTTGTTAAACCACCATTACTTTTTCTTTACTACCACAGGCTTTGGCGCAATGAACATAATCATTCGCTTGCCTTCCAACCTTGGGAGTTGCTCAACCTTTCCAGCCTCCTCTAAATCCTGAGCAAAGCGGAGAAGTAAAATTTCGCCCTGCTCTTTAAAGAGGATAGAACGACCCTTGAAGAATACGAAAGCCTTTACCTTGGCTCCCTCTTGAAGGAATTTTTCAGCGTGCTTCAGCTTGAAGTTGTAGTCATGCTCATCGGTATTTGGTCCAAACCGAATCTCCTTGACAACAATCTTCGAGGCTTTCGCTTTTAGCTCCTTCTGCTTCTTTTTTTGCTGATACAGAAACTTCTGATAATCAACAATTCGGCAAACAGGCGGATCGGCATTTGGTGATATTTCAACCAAGTCAAGCTCAAGATCCAGAGCCATTTGTACTGCCTCTTTAACAGGGAAAACACCTGGATTCTCAATGTTCTCTCCTACAACCCTAACCATTGGAGCACGAATGCCCTCGTTGATGGCATGCTGTTGGTCC
>DATKTT010000336.1:0-4038 GCA_035530955.1 Williamwhitmania sp.
TCCGTGAATCCAAAATCCTTGAAAAGGTAGTTTGCCCATATCTCCGCCATTTTCACTGTTCTATCGAGCTGAGCCTGATCGAACAGCTCGGTAAACTTTGTTTCGCCTACAAGCAGTAGGTTATCGACCGTAATAACTAGGTTGGGCTTGGCGTTAAACATGCCTTGGATGGCTTTATATACAGCTGTTTCGCCCTCACTTAGTGGGATATTTGCCAAGGTTGCCTTTTGCTTAATCTGTTTAGGGTGGGTTAGTTTAGTGTTTCGCAATGGTTCTGGAAGTTCTGAGTAAAGGCGGCATTCGCTAACCCCCTCATGCTTCATAACTAGGCGGGTGAGGTCATCCATAAATGCAATTCGCTCCGCCCTTTTGCTTTGGTAGGCATCTCTTACTATGGAGGGCTCACAGTAAATGGCAATATTTTCAAACTTAAGCTTGGCCAGGGCGACTTTGCCGTTGCCAAATGTTAAGGAGCTCTTGGATAGCTCGCTCATGAATTGTCCAAATGGGCTTGCAGCCTTCTCCTCGAGCCGCTCGTGTAGCAGGCGGAACAGGTGTGCGCTTATTGCTCGCTCCTCCCGGTTGTAGGTATCGAATTTTATCATATCGTTTTCCTTGTTTTAAAGTTGAGTGATTTACCAATTCTCGGGTTAGCCTGTATTGGCGATAGGAAAGGCCTCCCTTTTGTGGTCAAAATTTTCATAAAGGTAAGCAAAGGAGGCAGCTTTGCAAGTTGCCTGTTTTAAAGCACTGGAGGAGAGTTGGGTTACCTTTGTTTACGAATTAGAATTTGGTATTGGAAGTATTTTTGTAGGGTGGCTATTTGAACATTGCGCATGACAGAAAATACTTTGCACAAGGGAGAAAATACCAAGCACAAGGCTGTTTGAAGGTTGCAGGAGGCAATTTGATAATTGCGGGTGGCAATTTGAACCTCGAATATGGTTATTTGATGGAGGTAGACGGTCTATTCAATAAACTGTGTGAAGTAAGGGAGTTCGCTTAGCACCAGAACCAATTTCAACCAATTTCTCCACTTGGGAAAAATGGTCTGTTGGTTCTTGTCCTGAGTTCTGACATGCCTGTTTTGCCTTATCAACAACATTTAAAAATTTCCCCATTTGATATATTCTAAAACTGTAAACAATTCTCTCGCACTCCCATACTCTTGTCCAATGCATTGGTCTGCTTGCTTAAAGTTCATTAATTACCCCACCTATTGGTGTAGTTAACTTATACTAGAGTTAAGTCTTATGTGAAGATTGTCTAGGAAGGACTCCATTTTTCTTTAAGACCTAGGTGCATCGCCCAGGAAGCGCTGAGGGGGTTGCTTTGCCTTGGAAGCACGGTTAGGGAGGCCACAAATCATGAAACCCCACCAAGGCCGTGGCGGTGCTGACCTGCACCGTGGACCTGATAGAGTTCTCCAACAAGGGATCGGACCCCGATAGGGGTTAGTGGCCCCCGATAGGATCGGACCCCGATAGGGAATCAGTCCCTGATAGGGGGGTGGTTGATGTTGTGGGGCTTTATTTCTTTAATCCCTTCAACGTTTCTGCTAAATTATTCTTTTCTATCTCGAATTGATACTTGTCTGAGTAATAATCACTCGCAGTGCCCAGGTCAATATACACTTTGACAACTCCGTTATTCTGTGATATATAATCATACAAAATAGCCTTTTTATCAGACTCGGAAACACTATTTTCATAGAAGAACACTCTTTCAGATTTTACGCTTCCGTCGGGAAATTTTAATTTCATACTACCAAACTTACTGTCAGGAAATGATTCTTTCATGCTCAATGAGCTATTATAAATTTGAAAGTTTAGTTTTTCTCCTTCAACCATTGCTTTTACATATACCTCAGACTTTGTGGTAATTGAATTTTCACTTGCACCTCGAATTAAGCAATAAGCAAATCCGGATCCTGTTTTGTCTCCAAATTCGTCAACAAAGTTTCCTTCTTGCCATTTACCCAAATTTTGCTCAAATATTTCATTTTCCTTTATGGCCTTTTCTTGAGCCTCAATTGCTTTTCGTGTCTCAGGAGATAGTTCAGTCCTCTTAGTTTTATCTAAAGTAATTGACATTTTAGAACCAGAAGCTCTATACGAAAGTCCTGCTTTTGTCGGAATTAGACAGGCCTCAGATTTACCTGTTTTTATTATCAAGCTATCATTTCGCTCTACAATTCGGGAGCTTATTAATGTTGTTTCTCCTGCCAAAAATAGAATTCCATTTATTGAGTCTCCCTTAATATCAAATTCAATCACTGCATTTTTTAGGGCGGCATTTAATAGTCCCGCCGCTAGAGCATTTTCGCCAGCCATTCCTTTTTGAAGTGATGCGCTTAATGAATCTTTGTTTACTTCATAAACACCTTGAATTTTTGCAGTAGGATTTGTGCTGCATGAAATAATGGTTGTTAGGGCGAAAATCAAAATCGATCCCTTTGTTAGTCTTCTTTTCATGTTAGCTTCTTTTTATGGTTAGTATTTAAGTTTCTCTTTTTCCAAAACGTTACACGGCTCGTTTATAGCCCAGCCCTCAGCGGTATGCACAGCATTCCCCCCCTGGGTTGATTTATATTTACTAAAGTATATACTATTTTACAGAATGTCAAGAATGGCCCCTTTTTTCTATCAACCGACAAGAACCCGGCCAGCGAGCGATGCGCCCGGCACGCCACGCCACTTAAAACCATAGTCGCTGACAAAACGAGCTGCCAATAGAATGGCGAAGGCCTCGAATTGGGGAAGGAGGTCCAAACTTCGGGTTTGATTATCTTGTATTAAGTTAAAGTCAAAGGTGTTGACTGATTTTATTTTAGTTTTAGATTGGAATCTCTTGTCTTAAACGGAACTTCTAATCTTTCAAGAATATTTATCAAGTCTTCTTTTACCCACTTAGAAATTTTTGGGTGGAAAACTATCTCAAATTTGTAATCGAAAAATTCATGAAGAATAATGTTTAATCCGTAAATCTGGATATTAGCATTATAAAATTCTTCCTGTCTATACTTAGAAAATCCGGCTTTGGGTTTAAATGGAGGGTGTTTATATTTTTCAATTTCTGCAATAATTCGAAATTCATTTTCATGACTAAAACTTTTATCCTTTAAAAAGGGAGTTAATCCAATTTCCTTTTCTAATAGTTCTAATTCATGAGGATTCTGGAAGTTTACATAACGAATAACGCCCAAAATAAGTCTCTTTAATTTAATCCGAGAAGTATAACCGCTTCTTAAAAGATTATCATAGAAGTCACTTAACTTAATATTAAGTGCAACGCTATTAGGTTGTGAGTAGAGATTCCACATGGCAACACTTTCAATATTTTTATTGCTAAGAAACCAACAATTAGCAAAATTATATTTTTGTATCTCTTTCAATTGGTCAATAAGTTTGTCTGTTTCTTCTGGAAAGATGTCTATGTCATGAAATGACTTTAATTCGTTAAGGGGAGGTAGGCTTAATAAAGCATTTTTCTGGTGATTCAACAGCAATAACTTTGGTTCAATACCCTCTAGTTCGTCTTCAAAACTGTCTATTCTTGTAAGGTATAGTTTCTTATTTAATATAATAGAGAAGAATTTGTCAATAGAAACAAATTTCCATAGAAAATCATTTTCATCAATTGTTTTAATATTATAAAGTTCGATGTTCGTCTTGTCTGCCATAAGGCTGTCCCTAACTCATTTAAACATACTAAAAAGCGGTATGTACGCACCCCATAGGCATGTGCTGTGCGGGTTTGCCACCTAGCACCGCTATCATTCACTACAGATCGTAAAGCGGCAGCTTAATCTCACCAAGGTAAAGACATTTATGGAGATTGTCAAGAAAAGCCCTTTTTTTAAGACCCGGCCGCGCCGGATGTGGGTGCAGCAAAAATATGTTATAACAAGTAATAACATTGTTTCGTATATTTGCAAAAAAACAAGCTGCATGGAAACAACAATCATAAAAATCGGAAACTCCCAGGGGGTAATCATTCCCAAGCGAATGCTGGACAGGCTAGGCCCCGGTAAGAAGA
>DATKTT010000337.1:0-4405 GCA_035530955.1 Williamwhitmania sp.
CGGTAATTATTTTCGCTAATGAGAAAATGGCGTATTGAAGATTCGGCCGAACTGTATAACATTACTGGCTGGGGGGTTAATTACTTTTCGATTAACGAAAAGGGCAATGTGATTGTAACTCCAAAGAAGAATGGCGTAGCGGTCGATTTGCATGAGTTGGTTGAAGAGCTACTGATTCGCGACGTATCGGCACCCATGCTAATTCGGTTTCCCGATATTTTGGATAACCGTATCGAAAAGATGTGGAGCTGCTTTAAAATAGCAGCCGAGGAGTATGAGTATAAGGCGCAAAACTTTATTATTTACCCCATCAAGGTAAACCAGATGCGCCCTGTGGTTGAGGAAATTGTTAGCCATGGAAAAAAGTTCAACATTGGATTGGAGGCCGGGTCAAAACCTGAGCTGCATGCGGTGTTGGCAATCAACACCGATACGGAGTCTCTTATTATTTGCAATGGTTATAAGGACGAGGATTACATTGAACTAGCGCTGTTAGCCCAGAAAATGGGTAAGCGCATATATATTGTTGTAGAAAAGCTCAACGAGCTGAAGCTGATTGCAACCATTTCGCGACGCCTTAAAATTAAACCAAACATTGGGATTCGAATTAAGCTTGCCAGCTCTGGTAGCGGCAAGTGGGAAGATTCCGGCGGCGATGTAAGTAAGTTTGGACTTACCTCCAGCGAGTTGCTTGAGGCTGTCGACTTTCTCGAAAAAAATAAATTGAAAGATTGCCTTCGTCTGATTCACTTTCACATTGGAAGCCAAGTAAACAAAATTAGGCGAATTAAGATAGCGCTTAGAGAAGCATCGCAGTTCTATGTACAGCTATACAAGTATGGATTCCACATCGATTTTGTCGATATAGGAGGGGGGCTTGGAGTAGATTACGATGGAACCCGCTCTTCCAACAGCGAGAGCAGCGTTAACTATTCAATTCAGGAGTATGTAAACGACTCCATTTTCACCTTTGTGGATGCTGCCAATAAGAATAATATTCCACACCCTAACGTTATTACTGAATCGGGTCGTTCGCTTACTGCCCACCATTCCGTTTTGATTTTTGAGGTGTTGGAAACCACCTCCACACCCTCATGGGATGACGAGGAGGTTGTTGGGGCCGATGCCCACGAGCTGGTTCGTGATCTCTATTCACTTTGGGAAACGCTCAACCAAACCCGCATGCTGGAAACTTGGCACGATGCTCAGCAAATTAGGGAAGAGGCACTTGATCGCTTTAGCCTTGGTCTGATTGACCTTAAAACGAGGGCTCAGGCAGAGCGTCTTTTCTGGTCAATTGCCAGGGAGATTAACCAAATGAATGCAGAAACCAAGCATACTCCCGAGGATTTACGTCCATTACCAAAGCTGCTGTCGGATAAGTACTTTTGTAACTTCTCGCTATTCCAGTCGCTTCCAGATTCATGGGCCATCGATCAAATTTTCCCCATCATGCCCATTCAAAGGCTCGATGAGAAGCCTGACCGCTCGGCTACTCTGCAGGATGTTACCTGCGATTCCGACGGGAAAATCGACAACTTCATTTCCACACGTAATTTCTCCCACGACCTTCCTGTTCACTCCATAAAGCCGAAGGAATCATACTACTTAGGAGTATTTTTGGTAGGTGCTTACCAGGAAATCCTAGGTGATCTGCATAACCTCTTTGGCGACACCAATGCCGTCCACGTATCTGTTGGGCGCGATTCCTACAGCATCGACCAAATTATCGATGGCGAAACGGTTGCAGAGGTGCTCGATTACGTGCAGTATAACTCTAAGAAGCTAGTTCGAACTGTTGAAACTTGGGTTACCACCTCCGTAAAAAGTGGCATCATTACGGCAGAAGAGGGAAAGGAATTCCTTTCCATGTACCGCTCAGGTCTATATGGCTATACCTATTTGGAGTAGCTTACAGCATAGCAGATATTTTGAAAGGGTTCGGAGGCTTTGGCAAACGAACCCTTTTTTTTAGTCGCCGATAGACCTGTTTTTTTTCGGCTAGAGAGATTTATGAATAGGTAGTTTTGTAACTTACCTTTTTACAATTTTGGAATAAAATGGTTTTTGCCTGTCAAAAAGTTACTTAAAACTATAGATTGGTTATAAATTGTTATCAAACACATTCTAAATCTTTCAAATTATCTAAAAAATGAGTAAAATTGTGCTTGAAAAAATTCACCCTGATTATGAAGGTAACACCGATAAATAACGAAGTCGTTTTCAGGAAAATAAAGGACTCTGGCCTTGCCAGTGTTGGGAAAGCCACCATCCGCGAACTGGTAAGACTTGTTAATGAGATTGAGGCAGCCACTGGCGAACAGTTTGTGCGAATGGAAATGGGTGTGCCGGGCCTGGAACCCGCTAACATCGGCATTGAAGCAGAGATAAAGGCTCTTAGAAGTGGAGTTGCCTCCAAGTATCCTATGATTGATGGCATTCCTCCTCTAAAAACGGAGATCGCCCGCTTTGTAAAAAATTTCATCAACATCGACGTTGACGAAAAGTATTGCCTGCCTACTGTTGGCTCAATGCAGGGTGGTATGGCTGCCTTTCTAGTGGCAAACCGGTGCGTAGCTGGGAAGGATAAGACATTGTTTATCGATCCTGGTTTTCCGGTTCAAAAGCAGCAACTTCGGGTGCTGGGAATGGGTTTTGAAACCTTCGATGTATACAACTATAGAGGTGCCAAGTTACGTGAGAAGTTGGAAAGTTATTTGAGTAAGGGTGAGATTGCTACCATTCTTTACTCGAACCCCAACAATCCATCTTGGATCTGCTTCAGTGAAGAAGAGTTACAAATTATAGGTGAGCTGGCAACCAAGTACGATGTGGTTGTGGTGGAGGATTTGGCCTACTTTGCCATGGACTTCCGTAAGGACTTGTCTAAACCAGGAGTTGCTCCGTATCAGGCATCGGTGTCTAACTACACCAACAACTACATGCTGCTGATATCCAGCTCAAAAGCGTTCAGCTATGCCGGTCAAAGAATTGGTATGTTGGTGGTTTCTACAGCATTGGCAAATCGTCAATTTCCAGACCTTAAGCGATATTTCTCCTCCGATATTTTTGGTTATGCCATGGTTTATGGTGCGGTTTACTCGCTTTCGTCAGGAACTTGCCATTCGGCTCAGTATGGCTTAGCGGCTATACTAAAAGCGGTAAACGATGGTGAGTTCAACTTTGTGGAAAGCGTGAGGGCATACGAGGTTAGGGCTAAGCAAATGAAGCAATTATTTTTGGAGAACGGCTTCAAGCTGGTGTACGATATGGACGAAGACCAACCCTTGGCTGACGGCTTTTACTTCACCATAAGCTATCCGGGCTTTACGGGCGATAAGTTGATTGAGGAGCTTTTATATTATGGAATAAGTGCCATCTCCCTTACCATTACCGGTAGCGAAAGGGCTGAGGGCCTACGGGCATGTGTTTCTCAAGTTAGCGAGAAACAAATTCCCGTTTTAGAACAACGGCTTATTAAATTTCATCAGAATCACTCGTAAGGCTTAGAATTACAGAACAAAGAGAACTGTTATTTGAGTAAATATATTCTAAAATTTTAACGATAAATCCTTCGAAATATGGCAAAAGTAAGAGGAGCAATTGTGGTGGACATGGAGAGATGCAAGGGCTGTGGCGTTTGCGTTGTCAACTGTCCCACTAAGGTAATTGGTCTGGCAAAAGAGGTGAACTCCAAGGGGTACAACTTTGCCTACATGGAAAACCCTGAGAGTTGCATCGGTTGTGCTAACTGCGCATTTGTTTGCCCCGATAGCGTTATCACGGTGTATAAGGCCAAGGTTGCTGAAGCTTAGCAGAAAATATTAATAACAATTAAAACATTGGTGTAATGGGAGAATTAAGGTTAATGAAGGGGAATGAGGTTATTGCCGAGGCTGCTATCCGCTGCGGATGTGACGGCTATTTCGGTTACCCTATTACTCCTCAGTCCGAAGTTATGGAAACCCTCATGCTACGCCGCCCCTGGGAGGAAACTGGTATGGTTGTTCTCCAGGCAGAGAGTGAGGTATCTTCTATCAATATGCTTTATGGTGGTGCCTCCTGCGGAAAAAAGGTGTTCACCTCCTCATCTAGCCCAGGTGTTAGCCTAATGGCCGAAGGGCTTACCTACCTTGCAGGTGCTGAACTGCCTTGCTTGATCGTAAACGTTGTTCGTGGAGGTCCAGGATTAGGAACCATACAGCCTGCTCAAAGCGACTATTTTCAGGCAGTAAAGGGTGGCGGTCATGGCGACTACAAGCTCATTGTTCTAGCGCCCGCTTCCGTTCAGGAGATGAACGATTTTGTCGACCTTGCATTTGAACTTGCATTCAAATACCGCAATCCGGCCATGATTCTTTCCGATGGCGTTATTGGCCAGATGATGGAAAAGGTCGAGCTAAGC
>DATKTT010000338.1:0-3112 GCA_035530955.1 Williamwhitmania sp.
CACGTGCTCGTTGAGCGTATTCCGGTAGTGTGCGCTGCTGTTGGAGGTAAAGAGCGCCTTTAGGTAGCGCCACAGCCGGAGCTCAATGTCGGGTAGCTCCGACTGGTAGGCAAGGTGCAGCGTTCGGGCATTACGCAGAGTGCTGCGTTTTACAATGCCGTTCCACACGCGGTCACACTGCTCCGCTACCGTTTCCACCTCCACGTGGTTACCAAAAATGGTGGGTTGCCAGCTGGCCTTTTTGGTAATGGCCAACGGCTCCCGCCTAATTTCGAAGGCACGGAAAACGGTGCTGAGAAAACCCTCGAAGGTTCCGTCGTACACGTAGGCTACAGGCTCGTTGTGCTGGCTTAAGGTGCCCATTGGTGGTGGAGTTTACTTGGGTAAAATTAGCAATTCGGCAGATGGAAACCAGCAATAGGGTGTTTGCCTTTATGACCAAATGGCTTCTTCGAGTAGTGCTTTAAAGATAATTTGGCTTTAAATTAATGGCTTATGGCAAAGTTTTTTATATTTGTATAAAGGATGAAACTATCATATAATACATACAGCCAGAAGGTATATTGAAGATTTTATCGTACATGTAAACGAGTTGGCACCAATAATAAGACGCGGCAAATACAATCGGAAAATGAAGAAATTATCTAACCAGACAAGAAACAACATAAGAAATGCTTCTCTTTTTATTTTAGGTGCAATAGTGACAATAATAGTCACAAAGACTTCAGATAAAATTATTCCTAATGACCCAGTTATTGTTAAAGAATTTACAGACACAATTAAAATTGTCCACGACTATAAAATTCCAAACGAATTAAATGATGATTCAACAAGGTTTGAGATTGAGAAAAAGATAAAGAATTTGGAATTACTAAATAACTATGACAAGCAAATTAAAGAAAGAATTGCATTAACGAAAAAAGAAGACGGAATTTCCCCTAACCTAATTTTGACAAACAAGACTAGTAAACTTAAAAGTAAAGGGTATACTTACGGAAGCTCTTCATCTTATTTTTCATCAAATTGTCCTTCCTTGGACAAAGACTTTTTAGACATAAATTTCAACTTTTTTAACACAGCAATCCTTAGTGAAATTGCTTATCTAAGAGTTAATATTTATCGTTTTGACAACAATGAATCAAAAGAAGCAAGAACCTCTATACTTGAAGAATTTTATGAAGTCAAACCTTCAGACAATTTTATTAGAATAAGTAATGACTTTGCAAAAGGAAAATATGAAATCATATACGGTTTTTTATTTAAAGATGACTTGGCAAAGGAGTATCCTGCATTTTATTTTAAGAAATGTGTAGTTACAAAATAAAAATTACTGGTGCTAACAAACGCTATAGCAAATGCGGGTTTGCGTGTTCGTTGAAACACTTGAAATCTTTACATACATTTGTGCTGGCAGACAGTTGAGCAACAATTTATTCCCGCACTTGCCATAGCGTCGACCGTTAAATAATTGAACTACATTACAGACAATATCATGAAGAAGACAATTGTAGTTTTCTATTCTAGAAAGGGCAGTAATCGATATTTGGCCGAAAGAATCTCGAAAAGTTTAGGCTGTGAGATGGAGGAAATCAAGCCAAGGCTCAATGTTTTTCTTCTCTTTTTAATGAACATCCATTTTGGTATTCGGCCACTCAAGAGCCATATTGGGGAGTTCGATACCGTAATTTTGTGTGGGCCAATTTGGATGGGCAAGTTTGTTCCACCCCTGCGCAGCTTTGTCAAAAGGTATCGTAATGAGATTGGTAGGTTGGTTTTTGCTACGTGCTGCGGTAGCACCGATGCCAAGAAAGATGAAAAGTTTGGACACGGGTTGGTGTTCAAAGAGGTGGAAAGCATGCTTAATGAGAAGTGTATTCTTTGTCAGGCATTTCCCATAGGTCTTGTAATGCCCGACGGTAAAAAGGAGGATCCCGATGCCTTTATGAAGACCCATTTGAATGATGAAAACTTTAAAGGTGAGATTCTGGTGCGATTTGAAGAGTTCATTCAAAAGGTATCAGAAGTCTGATTATTTGAAGCAAGATTCAACTCACAAATGCAGCTTGGGTTAGCTGCTTAAATGAGACAATTCTGCATTCCAAAAATATTGTGATTAAGAGAAAGTGGATTGGTCGAGTTTGATGGTATCGTTCGATTTCTGCGTTGTCCCTAAACCAGTCAATATTTTAAAAATTGAGATTTCATAAGAAATATTTTTAAAATACAGTTAATCAGAATTATAGGTTAGGATAATTGACATTATACTATGGAATTCTGCTTGAATAAAGCGTCATTATTAACTGCTCTTCTTTGTAAAATCGTCATTTACGTCTACCTTCAAGGTCTGTTTCGAACTCTAATTTTTTTAAAAATATAGGATATGGAAAGTCTTAAAGGAACTCAAACCGAAAAGAATCTCCTCAAAGCTTTTGCAGGGGAGTCGCAGGCAAAAAACCGTTATACCTACTTTGCCGAGATTGCAAGTGAGGAGGGTTTTGAACAAATAGCCGATCTCTTCATCGAAACGGCTTTTCAGGAGGAGCAGCACGCCAAGGTATTTTTCAGCTACCTAGAGGGTGGTGCCGTGGAGATTACAGCAACCTACCCAGCAGGAGAAATGAGCACTACCGCCGAAAATCTTCGTGCTGCGGCCATGGGCGAGCATGAGGAGTGGAGCGAGCTCTATCCCCATTTTGCTGAGGTTGCTGAAAAGGAAGGCTTCAAGAAAATTGCCACCGCCTTTAAGCTGATTTCTAAAATTGAGGCTGAGCATGAGGCACGCTACCGTAAGCTGTTGGAGCGGGTGGAGGCAGATAAGGTTTTTGAACGCGACGAGGATGTTGACTGGGTTTGCTCCGTTTGTGGCCACGTTCACCGTGGTAAGAAAGCCCTTAAGAACTGCCCTGTTTGCGGAAATCCTCAGGCTTACTTTGAAGAGAAGGCGGTTAACTTCTAGTTTTGGTTACTACACAAAAAATTGAGGCCCCACGCTTGGGGCCTCTTTGGTTTATACTAGAGCCGAAAGACTACTTAGTAATTTTTTTGGACTGGGGAGCAAATTAACGGGAACAATTTACAGTAGTAACCAAAATTAGTGAAACACTTTTTTGTT
>DATKTT010000339.1:0-6313 GCA_035530955.1 Williamwhitmania sp.
TTGGGTTAACCACCAAGGTTGATGTGTCCTTGCGATAGATACTAAGCGAACCTGCACCTCCAAAACCACCAAGCCCCAACCAAGGAAAGGAGGCCTCAGCCTCGAGCCGCTGCTCGTTGGTATCGAGCTTCTTCCACTGCAACTGTACCTGCTCACCTATATTAAAGGTGTTGACCAGCTTAAGCGTGGCATCACCCCTGAAGGTTACTCCACCACCGGTCTCCTTGCCTGCAAGTCCGATGAGTGCACTAATTTGGTTGGCCTTTTTCTGCTTCAGGTAGACGTAAACTCTGGCTTTACCTGGAATAAACTCCGGTTCGGCCGGTCGAATGGAGGTCAGGTATCCCAGCTGGCTAATGGTGCTTCCTATTTGGCGAACCTGTCTTTCGCTGTATGGAATCCCAGGTCGAATGCCCAGCAGATAATCGAGGTAATTTCTGTTGGCCCTGTACTTACCTTTTATTATAAGGGTGTCGAATACCACGTAGGTTCCGGGTAAAAGTCGTAAAGATCCCTTTAGTGTATTGTGCTCAATGCTAACCGAATCGAACAACAGCGTTGCAAAAGGATAACCTTGGTTCTCCATTTTGGAGAGGAGGAGATCGGTGGTGCTGAAAAGAGAAAAGAGGGAGAGGTTTTTCTGCTTAATGGCTGTGGGAAGTTGGTAGTTTCCACTGGGGACAATTAACCTAAGCCGTACCCTTTTAATACGGGTTCCCCTGTAGATAAAAATATTGGTGTTGACAGAATCGCCATGGATGGAATCCACCCCAGCTGCAGCATAACCCTTTGTCCAAAGGGAGGCGATGAATCGATCTACTTGAGCAGCCACAATGGTGGTGTCGTATGTGCTAATCACCACTGTCTTGAGTGGCTGATGGGAATTGGTGCTATAAAAAGTTAAGGCATGGCTGCTTTGTGCCAGTGCAGGGGTGTTTAAAAATAAGGTTAGAATAGCGATTAACGATAGAGTAAAAAAATTTCCATAAATATCAATAGGCCAGAAAAATGATCTGATTGCAAATTCGGCTGTTGAGGAAAGGCGGAAGTTGGCTGGCCTATTCATGAAAATTAAGGTTGTGCTGCAATGCAAACCTAAAAAATGAGAAAGTATTGTGCTACGATTTATTGATATGTCGTTGTTTCGTCATCATCAATAAGGCTCTGGAGCGTTGTATTTTTGAGAATCTCGTAGGAGAGATCCCTTACCTTTTTAAACGTTTTTCGTATTCCACATTTTTCTTCATCTCTACAAAATTCGCACGATTGGTAGTGCTTTTCGGAGGCACATGATAGCATGGATATAGGTCCTTCGAAGTGGGTGTAAATTGAGGCAATATCAATTTCAGACGGTGACTTGATAAGGTAATAACCACCCGACTTGCCCATCTTACTCTGCACCACGCCCAACTTTTTGCAGTCGTTTAGAATGCTCTCAAGAAACTTTTGAGGAATTCCTTGCCCTTGGGCAATGTCTGAAATTTGAACGGGTCCTTTACCGTACTCCTTTGCCAGCCGAAGCAAGGCCATTAGCGAATATCTAGTCTTTCTGGAAATCAAGGTTATCTATTTTTAGCGATTTAAAGTTACACTATTTTTATTATAGTCTATTAATTTAATAGGACTACATGAAGATTTTATTGTCTTGTGTTTGGGAGGATGGATGGTCACCAATGTTGGAATATATTTCTTAGGTATGTTTTGAAGAAAGGCGGTTCTATTGGATTAACTTTTGCCAACAACGGTTCAAATTTCTACCTTTGGACCACAAAAAAACAAGCACCATGAAGGCAATAATGAATCACCGATCAATCCGAAAGTATAAATCAACCCCCATTGATGAGGCAACAATTAATGAGATTCTGCTGGCTGGAACTCGTGCATCAACAACCGGGAATATGCAGGTTTACAGTATTGTGGTTACCACAAATCCCGAAATAAAGCAGCAGCTGGCACCGTGCCATTTCAACCAAGCTATGGTTACCCAGGCGCCGGTGGTACTAACTTTCTGTGCCGATTTCAACCGGTTTAATAAGTGGTGTGAGCAACGAAACGCGGTTCCGGGCTACGACAACTTTCTGTCCTTTACTACTGCTGCCATTGACGCCCTGCTGGCCTCTCAGAATATTTGCTTGGCTGCTGAGGAAAAAGGGTTGGGCATTTGCTACCTAGGAACAACAACCTATACCGCCAATAAGATAATTGAAGTACTTAAGTTACCTAAAGGGGTAGTTCCTATTACCACGGTGGTGGTAGGTTACCCTGAGGAGGTTCCAGAGTTAACTGACCGTTTGCCACTTGAGGCCGTTGTTCATCGCGAGGTTTACCACGATTACTCTACCGACGACATCAACCGCCTCTACGCTGAAAAAGAGGCAATGCCACTTACCAAGCAGTTGTTGAAGGAGAATAACAAGGAGACGCTGGCTCAAGTATTTACCGATAATCGCTACACCAAAAAGGACAATGTTGCATTTTCGAAGGTATTTCTTCAGGTGCTGCACGACCAAGGATTTATGAATAACCATGAGTAATTGGAAAGTCTAATCAATAGTATGAACGCCTTGATTAGCATCAGGGCGTTTTTTGTTTGAATAAGTTGCTGGTTTTGCTAATCCATCTGCTCCACAATCTTTGGAAGATCGCTAGGTGTTAATATTCCCAGCAGGTGACCGGTTGGACCACCATTTTCGGTTATTAGAATGGCCTGTAGGTAGGTACCCTGCTTCATCGATCGCTTAAACATATCGTATATGGTAATGATGTCGGCATGGTTGGAAACTACGGCAAAGTCTTTGATATCAGTATAGGGAATAATCTCCTCAAGCAATGCTCCGTTAAGTTGACCTTGATGGGCAAATTTTTCGGTGAGCCACCGGGCCAATGATTTTGCTGTTATCAGACACACAATCCGATTTTGGTCTACCACAGGGCAGCGCATAAACCCCTTTTCTGCAAATGTTTTAAGCATCTCCATGATGGGAGTTTGCGGCGTAGCAAAGTAAGGAGGCGATAAGGGGATGGTGCTTACCCGAGGTGGGTTATTCAGCATGTCACGAATTTTCCTTATTTCGGTTACCACATCGTTGTGTGGCTCAGCAATGATGAAGTTTTCGCGGCGGGTATGGGTAATGGCGTTGCGCAGCTCGGCGAACTCCCGTAGGTCGTTGGCGTAGCGCTGCACTACCGGATGAAAGCTCCGCGCCTTTCTCACCAGCTCTGCAAATCCGGCGTGGTATCGGTCATTGCAAATGTCCCGTAACTTCTGCTCAATCTCGGTAAAAAGGTCGATAAACTGTTCTGAATTTGCCTGTTGCTCCATGTCGCTATAATTTGCCATGAAGGTAGAAAAAATAGTGACGGGTTACAACAGTGACAAGTTACAAAATGTTGGAAGACCGGAGTCCGAAGACCGAAGTTTTGCGGCTGCCATCCATAGCCTTAATCCCTCAGTGTAACTCTGTGAAAACATGGTAAAACTTTGTGCAACTATAACCGACCGGAGGGAGCTCAGCGTAGCTAAATCAGAAACCAGAAACCAGAAACCAGAAACCAGAAACCAGAAACCAGAAACTTCAACCAGCCTACATCCTTAATCTACTCCACTAAATCCCTAATTTGCTAATCTCCTTGATTAATTCTTTACATTATTTCATTTTCAACTGTCTCGTTAATACTCAATTTTCTACCTTTGTCATCTTGTGAAAATTTTAAACAGGAACGACCATGTATACACATCAATACCTTGAGGAGTTTACCACACAGCTATTTGAGAAAATGGGATGCCCAACAGCCGATGCAAAGGCGGTGGCAGAGCTGTTGATTCGGGCTGAGCTGCGCGGCCTTTCGTCGCACGGCATGATGCGGGTAAAGGATTACTTTTTGCTGGTTGAGGCTGGCAGAATAAATACAAAGCCTAACGTTCACATTGTGCATGAAACGCCTAGCACTGCAACAGTTGATGGTGACAATGCCTTAGGCCCGGTTGCTGCAAAGCGCAGCATGGAGATTGCCATTGAAAAGGCAAAGAATGTTGGCACCGGATGGGTTGCCACCAAGGGATCTAACCACTTTGGCATTGCGGGTTACTACGCCATGATGGCGCTGGAGCACGACATGGTTGGAATCTCCATGACCAATGCCAACCCGTTGGTGGCTCCAACCAATTCTACAAGCAAATTTTTGGGTACCAATCCTATTGCAGTTGCTTTTCCAACCCAGCATCAGCCAGCATTTGTGGCCGATTTTGCAACTACACCTATTGCTCGAGGGAAGTTGGCCATAATGGGAAAAAAGGGACAATCAATTGACTACGGCTTTGTGCAGGACAAGCACGGTAATCCGAGCACCAATCCAGATATTCTTCTGGATGGTGGCGCAATCCTGCCGCTTGGTGGGAGTGCCGATCATGGAAGCCATAAGGGCTACTGTATGGGATCACTAATAGATATTTTTTCATCTGTATTTTCAGGTGCCAACTTTGGGCCTTTCGTACCACCTCAGGTGGCTTACCTACCCTTACTTGAGAAAAGTGTTGGGGAAGGGCTTGGCCATTTCTTTGGTGCCATGCGCATTGATGCCTTTCGACCTGCAAGTGAGTTTAAAATGAAAATGGATGAGTGGATTGAAACCTTCCGCGGTGCCGAAAGCATTCAAGGGCAGCCAAAGGTGATGATTCCCGGCGATCCAGAGCGGCTTAATGAGGAGCGTATTACTAAGGAGGGGATAACACTTATTGCTCCTGTTATTAAGGACCTTGCCGATATTGCCTCAAAGTTGAATGTTCCCTTTAGGGCAGAGTAAGCGAAATTAAACCTGATTATGAGAGGAGATTCTGCAACGGAATCTCCTTTTAGTTACCTACTGAAATATGGAAACTAAAATTCATGAAATTGGGACCGTTGCCGATGAGCAGCTGCACTATGCCGTAATATGCGCCTTTGTTGGAAAGCAGCTTGTTCTGGTGCGCAACCGTAAGCGAGTAACTTGGGAAATCCCCGGTGGTAGGAGGGAACTGGGTGAAGCAATTGATGCAACCGCGAACCGAGAGTTGCAGGAGGAAACTGGAGCCATACGGTATGAGATGGAACAGATTTGTGACTACTCGGTTACGATAAATGGGAATACCAGCTATGGACGACTCTACTACTCTAACATTGAGGAGATGGATCAAGAATTACACTTTGAGGTGGGAGAGGTAAAACTTTCCGATAGTTTACCTCCAGAGCTCACTTATCCAGAAATTCAACCACTGCTATACCACACTGCGATTGCACACAAGAATCGCGTTTAGATACCTCTCTAATGTAAAGAGCCTCGAATTTTCGAGGCTCTTTTATTTCCATTCCCTCACAACGTTAATCTATCTTCCTATTCACGTATGTTGCGCTTGCTTGGGCAGTGGGCATTACCACTATTTCGTTAATATTCACATGGCTGGGGCGGCTTATCACGAAAAGAATGGTTTCTGCAATATCCTCAGCGAAGAGCGGTGTAAGACCTTGATAAGTCTTTTCGGCCTTTTCCATATCGCCCTTGAATCGCACCTCTGAAAATTCAGTTTCAACCATTCCCGGTCTTATTCCGGTAACCTTAATATTGTTCTTTAGCAAGTCGATGCGCATGGCTTTTGTTAGTGCCTCAACGGCATGTTTGCTGGCGCAGTATACGTTGCCGTTTTCATACACCTCTGTGCCAGCTATGGAGCCAATATTAACAATGTGTCCACTGTTTTGCTCTACCATTAAGGGTGCAACCTTGCGAGTAATGTAGAGTAGCCCCTTAACGTTGGTATCGATCATCCGTTCCCAATCGTCCACAACGCCATCCTGAATATGGTTTAGGCCAACGGCTAAACCTGCGTTGTTGATTAAAACGTCAATTTTTCGCCACCGTTCTGGTAGTTCGTTAATGGCAGCCTCTACGGCTTCGTTGTTCCGCACGTCGAAGTTTAGCGTAAGCACATCCGCTTTATACTTAACCTCCGCTTCTTTTTTTAAGTTCTCAAGCAATTCGGCTCTACGTCCCGTAATTATAAGGCTATAGCCATTTTCGGCAAGCAGTAGAGTTGTTGCTTTTCCAATTCCGGAAGTTGCTCCTGTAATAAGGGCAAGTTTTTTCATTGTATTGGTAGTTTTTTAGAACTGATAAAAGGGTAACTTTAATGCCATTTATTGTTTGAGGTGTTGTCCCAACAATTTGCCAAACAAAACACCATTTAGGCATTTCACCCTTCAGCAATTTGAACCCAAAATTACAACTTAAACTTCAACCCTGTAACTGTTATGTAGCATGAAAAAACATTAATTGGCTA
>DATKTT010000340.1:0-14546 GCA_035530955.1 Williamwhitmania sp.
TTGCGTCATTTTACTTGCTCTTTTAAGTTTGAATTATAGTGTGTTGTATTTTAATTCATAACGAATTGCCACAGCCTACAAAACTACCAAAAAAATTGATAAAGGTTTTTTGGTCATTTTATTTTTTTTTGAAGAAAGTGTAAATATTCGCCATTGGGTAAGATGCAAACGTTTGAGGTTGCTTGTGTAAATGGAGCATAATTTACCCACTGTTGATTGCTACGTTAGGATTGGGTTTTGATGTTTGGCCTCATTTTGTGCCCAAAGGCAACCAGCAGTATGGCACAGAGTGCTGCAACTGTTCCTGAAATGGCAAAAACGGCACCCGGCGAAACTTTTTCCCAAATAATACCCGCCGTGATGCTAGCCAGCAGCATAGCAACGCTTGAGAGTGCTGTAAAAAAGCCAATGGCTGTGGCTGAATCCTCCTTACGGCAAAGGTTCGTAATCCAAGCCTTGGACACTCCTTCGGTGGAGGCGGCGTAGAGTGCATAAACTCCGAATAGAACTCCAAATTGCCAAAGTTTTCCTGCAAAAGGTATTCCCAGGTAGGCACCGGCAAAAAGTAGTAGGCCGAAGACGAGCACGCGCTTCATTCCCAACCTGTCGGCCAGTATGCCCATGGGCCAAGCTGCTAACGCGTATATGAGGTTGTAAAAAATGTAGATGCCTATCATGTAGAGATCGCTCAATCCGGCCTGCTTTATTTTGAGAAGTAAGAAAACATCGCTGCTGTTGAACAGCGTAAAGAGCAGCAGAATGGGAATTAAGGTTTTGAAGCTGGGGCTTGCCACCTTCCAGTAGGAGAGGAACGAAAAGAAATTCTTCCCCGAAGTGGATTGCTTGGGCTTAACCGTGCTCTTCGACTCTTTTACTAGAAAGGTGAGGCCTACGGCCACCACGCCGGGTATAAATGCCAGCACAAAAAGAAGACGGTAGTGACCAGGCAGTGCTGCGAGGAATAGCAGTGCCATCAAAGGCCCTATTGCTGCACCAAGCGTATCCATTCCCCTGTGGAAGCCAAAAACTTTGCCTTTGTTTTCTGGGGTGGACTCGTCGCTCAGCAGCGCATCGCGGGAGGCGGTTCTTACGCCTTTTCCAAGGCGATCCATAAAGCGTGCACCAAATATCCAGAGTGGAAGAGTGAACGCCGCCATTAAAGGCTTGGAGACGGCGCTCATGGCGTATCCCCATTTTATGAAAGGCACACGCTGTCCAACCCTATCAGAGAGCTTGCCAAAGTATCCCTTGCTAATGCCGGCCGTGGCCTCGGCAATTCCCTCCAACAGACCAATTAGCGCAACCGAAAAGCCAATGGATTCGAGGTATATGGGCATTACCGGGTATAGCATTTCGCTGGCTATGTCGGTAAAGAGGCTTATGAACGAGACGAACAGGATTGTTCGGGTAAGGTAACGCATCGTTTTTTTTACAAAGGTAACGGAAAAATAAAAAAATGGGAGTTAGAAGGAGTTACAGAAAGTTAAATGGAGTTAGAGGAAGTCGTAGCGTAGATCCCGCAACGCGAGGTTAAATGAATTCGACCGAATGTAGAGACACACGACCGTGTGTCTCCTAACAAACCAGCAAACCGCAAAGCGGTTTAATATGAATAGCCATGGGCTCGCGCCCATGGTAAAAGGCCAGTCCATGCGTAAGCGGTGCACGCCTGTTAGCTGTTCTATGGACTGAAGCAACCCTGCACCGCAATCACCAAAAGGTTGAAGTAGAGACGTAGTGAAATTAGTGGTAATCAAAGAATACAACCGATTTATCGCCGCACGGTATTACGCCTACAGTGTGGTGAAATAATGACCACCATTTACCATTTATGAGAAATAGCGCTACCTTTGAATTGTAGAACAAATAAAAGCATCTATTACAACTATTTAAAAACAACGAGAAATGAAAAACCTCAATGCTGTAATCTCATTTGCATTAATTATGGGACTATTTTCATGTTCTACAGTAAAGAATGAATACAAAGCTGGAAAAGTATTAACAATACAACCTGGACCAAATGAAGGAACTGATGCATTCATCGAAAATTGGGATGTTGCAAATTATCCTAATAGAAATTGGGGTGACTGTATTGCTTTTACTGCCGTTGCCTGGACTGGCCATGGCGATCCTCAAACCGTCAGAAGCTTAATCAGCTTTAATCTTACCAATATTCCAAAGAAAGCAAAAATAAGAAGGGCTACACTTTCTTTGTATGCAGTTAGCACTCCCCAAATTGGCGCTGGCCATTCTACGTTAGGTGGCCCAAATGATTTTGTATTAAATAAAATAATATCACCATGGGATGAGAATTCTGTAACTTGGAATACTCAACCTCAAATAACAAGTAAATATGAGGTTATTCTGCCAGCCTCCCAATTTGACAATCAGGACTATCTTAATATTGACATTACGGACATGGTTCAAGAAATGATAAAAACCCCATCGAAAAATTTTGGATTAATGATTCGCCTATTAAATGAGAATAATTATCGTAGGGTTATCTTTGGTAGTAGTGATAATCCAAATAGTCAGAAACGACCTAAGTTAGTGATAGAATTTTAACACAAACGGGCAAAAAAAATAATTCGTTTATTCCTAATTATTGCTTTGTGCTACTGTGTTGCTTTGAATAATTCCTAAGCATACATGTAGTTGATATTACAAGCCACCATTTGACCACTTGTGAGAAATAGCGCTACCTTTGAAATACAAAACTTTATACAAACCTGGGGTAGCACGTCCGAATGGAGTGATAAGCCAATAATTGTTTTGGTTTGTAAATGAGTTTGGTATTATAGCCCAACTTGTGGTGTCAATAAAAATTACCAGAGACGAAGTATTGAGAAACGCTATAAAACGTAATGGAAACAATGGATGCATTAAACTTAATTTACTATTCACCAACAGGAACAACACAAACAATTGTAAGAGAAATTGGCCACGGACTTGGCCTTTCGCCAATAGTAGAGTATAACATTTCATCAACAAAGACCGATTCAGAAAATGAGTTAGGAAATAAGGGCTTAACAGTAATTGGTATACCTACATACAGTGGTCGTCTGCCCGTGGATGCAGTTGAAAGATTAAAGAAGTTTCATGCGAATAATGCACCTGCAGTAATTGTGGCTGCTTATGGTAATAGGGCTTTTGAGGATGCGCTGTTGGAGCTAAAAGAAATTGTTAGCAATTGTGGTTTCAACGTAATTGCCGCGGCATCATTTATTGGAGAACATTCATACTCAACGGTAGACAAGCCTCTTTCGCAAGGAAGGCCCGATAAGTTGGATTTAATCCAATGTGCCGATTTCGCTCGAAGGGTTCATTCTAAAATTATGGGGCTAAAGGGTAAAAATGAGGTTTCAGAATTAGAGGTTCCGGGCAACTATCCATATAAGGAGCGAAAACAATTGGACGAGGCAATTTCTCCCGAAACCGATTTTGTAAAATGCAATAAATGTGGAATTTGTGTTGATGCTTGCCCTACCGATGCAATTACAATAAACGATGAGGTAATCACAAATAAGGAGCTGTGTACATGGTGCTGTGCCTGCATTAAGAGTTGCCCGATGGACGCACGCTTTTTTGACAATCCAACAATCAACGCTACTAAAGAAAGATTGTATTCCCTCTGTGCCGATAGAAAAGAGCCTGAGTTCTTTTTGTAAATCAGGTGAAATACTACGTAAAGGTGAAGGTGTCTGAAGATGGCAAGGTTATTATGGCCGCCAATTACATCGATGCCAAAACCTTTGAGAGAAGTCCTTTCCCAAGATAAACGACGGTAAAAACGACAATACCGCCTTCTTCTACACCGAGTAGTGGGTCACCTCAGCGCTGAGCTGCTCATTGGCTGCTGCATCAGTTGGAAAGCAGTCGCCTAACAGTGTGATGCTGGCCGGAAGAATCTTTGCCGAAACTGGCGCAAATCCCGGAACTTCACCGTCAATATCGAGCGGAATGGCTCTTTCGCCGGCGGCAATGGCAACCTCCTTGGCAGTATGGTAGTGAACTTTAGGGTGAATTATGGGCTTGGCTGCGCGCAGCGAGCGCATAAACCGAAGAAAAAGGAGTGCCGATACATCCTCCACAACCACAATGCTCAACGTGCCGTTGGTGATGCTGGCCTGTGGTGCAATGCCCAGCCCGCTGCCAAAGTAGCGACCGTTGGCTATGCACACGCATTTTACCTTTCCCGAGTAGCTCGTATTGTCGGCTTCCAGGTAGATGGGTTCCGGTTTAATAAATAGCAGCGAGTTGATGGCCGCCAGCGAAAAGGCGAGCGTTGCGCCAAGCCATGTCGACATCTTTCCTGCAGCAATTATGGTATTGGGACCAATGCCCACATCGGCAATGTTGTTGAAGTAGCGGCTGGCGCTGTGGCCGTCGTGGTCGGTGAAGGTAACCACCCCAAGGTCGATTAGGCCAACCCGGTGCTGCTCTATCTGCTCCTTTAGGTGGGCAATGGACGATGGGGCTCCCAGCGTTCGGGCAAAGTCGTTGCCAGTTCCCCACGGTAGCACACCAACAATAACATTGTTTCGTTGCTCTACCGGAGCCAGCATAACCCCGTTGATAACCTCGCTAACCGTTCCATCGCCACCCACGGCAATAAGGTAGCGAAAGCCTTGATTTGTGGCTTGCAGAGCCAGTTGCTCGGCGCTCCGGTGGCCGTTGGTAACCAAAAACTCCACTTGAAAGGCGGGTGCAAAGCAGCTGCTCACCTCCCGCCGAAACTGGTTTAGCTTGGTTTTCTTCGAGTTTACTATGAAGCAAATGCTATTCATGGCGCCACTTAGTGAAGCAAAGGTAAGGGAAAATGTGAGTTGTGAATTGTGAAAAGTGAGTTGGGTGCGGGACTGTAGTTTTCTGGTTGGTTTGGGTGGAGGAAAGGGGAGGAGGCCAATCCCTGCAAAAGGGGTGAAAAAAGAAGTTATTCGGGAGTTAAACGGGAATTATACGGAAGGAAAGGAAGTCGTAGCAAAGCGAAGATCCAGCCGTTGCGTAATTAAAGAATTAAGAGAATACCACCAATTGTAGAGACGCAAGGATTTGCGTCTCTAATGCATCAAAAAATGAATTCAACCCAATGTTGGAGCGAAATATTTTTCGCCCAAAACCCAACCTCGCAGAGGTTGCATGTTTGTAGCCTGGGGTATCAACCCACTGAAAAGGAACCCCCCCAGCGAGAGCGGTGCACGCACAATCGTTGTACAATGTACAGAAACAACCCTGCACCGTAACAGCAAAACGGTTGATAGCTGCACCATCATTTTCAAAACTTGTCCGCCAACTGGTGGATCTACAAATTGTTTAATTTTCAAATTATATCATGCACTGCAATAATCCCCACTGGTTCGGCTGGCAGAGCGGTATACGATTGGCAGTGGTATTTACTTCAATTCAATATTAAATGCCTCATTTGGTATGTAAACATTACCATTACCTTCTTTACTTAATACTTGAAACATAGCAGATGTGCCGGTGCATTTTTCAAATTTTGATTCCACATTTTCTCGGTTCTTCAAATCGATTAATGCAGCTAGCTCTTCGTTACGCGAACCTTCTCCTTCTTCATCGTTTGGTGTATAATGTAAAATTGCCCAATTTTTATTTTCAGAGCACTCTACATAAGTAAAAACAGAAGAAGTATCCTTGTAAATAACAACGCCCTTTTTATCAACATAATCAGCCAGCAAAGTATTACCATTTTTTATATAGACATTTAATGCTTGGGAATATTTATCGGGGTAATGTGTTATGAATCTATCATTAAAGAAAATTTCCGAAATACAAATATCATCATATTTTTTGCCAGGGTATGAATCCAAAATTTCCATTTTCAAAATAAAAGAGGGCAAAAAAGATTTGGGAGGGTTGGTTCCTGCAAGCCTGTTGTACTCTGTCCCTGAAAAATTTTTGGCCTGAATCAGGGCTTCTTTTTGAAACGCCAACAACTCTTTTTTATCAAGGTTCAACGGAAAAGATTGCACATCAAAAGTATCGGCAAGAGTTATAACTTCAGTGAACGGGTATTTTTTTATAACATATAGACTAGCTACTTCAGTGCTGAACCCTTCCGGATAAAGTGCTGCAAATAATGATAGTTTTATTTTGTGTGGGCGAGCATTAGCAGAATATAGAATTTTGTTTTTTCCATATCCGGAAAAAATATTTAGAATAATTTTATTTACATCAATATTATCGGGTAGTTTTACATATAAAATTGAGTTTTTATTTGTTTTTGTGGAACCAACTACCCAGCAAGTTTTTAAATAACCGTCGAACAAATTGGTTGATGGATATTGATTTCCTGCTTCGGGATTAAAATAATCTTTGATATCATCAGAAACAAATTCAATGTATGTATTAAATGCGTTTTTGTCTAACAGAAAAAGTTCTTGCAAATCGTTATTCTGTTGTGCTGAAATACTTAATGGTAACAGAACAAAGAAAACTGCAATAACTTTAAAGAAATTTCCTAAGCCGTTTATATGTTGACTCATAGTACTCATCATAACTTAGTTTGTTGGAGTGGTCTTTGTAGTTAAATGATGAATCGTCTTTTTTATCAAGCTTGGTCTTATACGCATCCATGTCGTTAAGCATTATTTGTATCTCTTTTGGAGTAAAATTGGGAATAATCTGCTCAAAGACAGCTTCCCTTATACTTGAATTACCCTGCATATAAACGATATACTCCATATAGGTTTTTTTTGACTGAGGATAAATATCCTTTAATACTATTCCCCAATCAGCATATGAAAGCTTAGTTAAATACTCTTTTGAACGTTTGCGAATATTTCTATCGATTTTTACCTGACCTAATGCAACGTTAAAGGTGGCCGAATCAATTACCGAAATTTTCTTTGTATTGATATTGTATGCATAGGCATTGCTCGTTTTGTTGATAATTGCAGATAATTTGAGGGAATCTTCTTTGTTTTTAAATCTTTTTTTAAAGTTTTTTATATCGACGTCGTATGGTTTACTTAGCCTGTAATACAGTAATGAATCGGTAAATTTTATCTTTATATACTGAAATTGTAACTTGCTATATAGTGAGTGCAGTGCTGATAGATCGCTGAAGTCAACAGCTTTGTTAAGCTTATTCTCTTTTATATTGAAATAGTAAAGTGCTGCATCGGAATATTCGTGTAATGACATACCTCCATCAGGGAAAGTGGCTATTCCTACCGGTCTTCTGTATAAATCTTGGACTGCCAGAAAAGCAAAGGCAGAGCTATCACCCTTCCATGCAAAATTGTTGGAAAAATCTATCTTATAATTAAGATAGTTAGAATGGCAGGAACTTAATAATATAGCCATTCCTATTACCGCTAAATGAAGGCGTTTAGGATTTATATGGGAAAGTATATTCATCATATGATAGTCCTATAACAAATTAATTTCCATGTAATTCTGAGTATTTCGCTGTTGCACAATTCAAAATCTTAGCCTTAGCCTCTAGAAACTCTGGGAATTTCACATAGAAATCATATTCCGGATGTTCTTTTCTATATTTTTTCATTTCAGCCCTGTTGTCGCTTGCCCAATATTGATAGCTCTGTACACTAAATCCATGGTGGTCAGTGGAAACACCGTATTTATTATAAATGGCGCTTTCTTCCTTAAGGTATTGTTCATAAATATCCTTAATATCTTTATAGTCTTTACCCTTAAATTTATCCCAGTAGTTTTGCATTAATAAGGTGGCTAATTCATTGTCCAGCTTACAAGCGGTCTCAATCGTCATCTCTTTTTCTGGTTGAGAGTTTTGAGCAATTTCCGCCTTTTTAGAAGTTGTATTATCACTCTTGCCTCCTCCACAGGAAGTGAACGCTAATAGCGACACGGCTAGCGTCACTAAAAACAATGTCTGTTTTCTCATGCTAGAATCTCCTTCTGTTTAGTTAATACTACTTTTTGGTGTAGGCTACTTTTCCTGCAGGTCCGGATGCCCTAAGCGTATTGCCGTCAATTTTAAAAGGCATTTCATAAGTGTGCATATCTATAAAAAGGCTATCGCCTTTAACGCGATAGGAAGCACTTGCTATTCCTGCAAAACTTACTTTATTATCGTCGCCAAATATCATTTTTGCCTCTCCAACTAGCACATTATTCCAATGTTCGGTACAAACATATGTTCCACTCAATTTTTCTGAACTATTGTTAGTGGATACCTTGTCTTTCTGTTGTTTGGACTGTGTTGTGCTGTTGCATGATGTTGCTAAAACGCCGATTGCTACAGCCGCTGCTAAGATTAGTGTAACTCTTTTCATGTTAAAATCTCCCTTTATTTAATTGTTAAAAACTATATGATAATCCTGTTTGTAGAGCCAAACCGCCCAAATTTGTTTTTTCATTAATCTTAGCACTATGTTCCCCATTGGTATATTCCAATTCAACGGGTATAAAGCTATAAGCCAGTGCGGTATTAAAATATATGGAGTTAGTAATCTTGATTTTCGCACCTGCATTGAAATATACACCTACTGCCATTCCTGTTGCCTCCATATCGGGCGGGTCTGAACTTTCTGTAGATAATGTCATCATTAAATCATAAGCTGGAACGAAATTTATTCCAAATCCATAGTTTAGGCTAAATGGTGATGAAGTCGGAATTCTTCCTGAAAGACCTAATGTGAAAATTATTATCGATGCTTCATTTTCATAGTTTGAAAAAGTGGAATCCGTTTCTACCACATGTAATTTATTGTCCATAATTATGGGAGAAACACCAAGTGAGATACCCAAATTATTTTTGAAATAATAAGTTAAGTTTAAAGCAGGAGCTACTGAAGTTCCATACCCGTTAATTCCGCCGCTGCTTGTGTAATTGTTATTTACATTAACCTGTGTTACGCTATTAGTGGCTTTCATGTGTAATGAGGATGGTGTCCAAAAGTTAATCGATGCATCTACCTCAAAATGCTTGAAGTTCTCAGTTTGGGCATGCACATTTGCAACAGTCAGTAGAACTGCAATAATCGTGAGTTTTGTTTTCATGTTAATTCCTCCTTTTTTAAAGTTCTAACATTATGTATTGTGAGATATTGCTGCGAACTCGTTAGCATCGATGGAAGAACAGAATACAACCAGCCTGATGGCCTTAATAGGACAGCTTTTGCTGTAGATTATCCCAATTTACAATTTTTCTAACACATAAACCAAAAAAAATCCAAAACAATTTGTTGCAATAGTGCTCAATCCCATTGTTTTAGGCTTATTGCCCGGCAATAAGATTCTCCGAGTTTTTGTCAAAAAAAAACATATTGCACCCCATAGTAAATGGATGAAAAAAGGAGTTATTCGGGAGTTATTCGGAAGTTAGACGGTAGTTCTCACAAAAGGTGGCCTCGTAGAGGCCAAACGTTGGTAGCGGCAAATGGAACAATAGGGCGCAGCGCTCCGTAGGTGCGCAACCGTTGCGATCAATAGTGTATTCAACCGATTTGTCGCGCACCTACGGAGCGCAAGAACCGCTGCGCATCTTAGGACTACCAACGTATGGCTCCTACGGAGCCTCGCAGCTAACAACCGTTCAGGGTAATGCTGAACTTTTTGTAAAACTCCTACTGAGTATTGTTTACACCTGTTGATATCTTTGCTACAATACTTCATCGCCTACGGCGAAGGTCTCTTTGCCATTATAAAATCAAATTAACCATCAATCCAAATCACCACCAACGACCTCGTAGAGGCCAACCGTTGGTAGCAACAACCGGAACGATAGGGCACAACGCATTGTAGAGTGGGGGAGCTTTTAACGTCGGCTTAGGTGATGGCAGGCTACTCGTTTGTCGGCTAGGCTTTAATTTCCAGCTCCTTTGGCCATAAATTCAGAAATTGCAACATCTTTATATTTTGTCCCCGCATAAATATCTAATATTTCAAAAGTCAACTTATCTCCCTGTTTTATCTCAAATGGAGCGTCCATATACTTTTTGTCTCTTTTATATTTAAAGAATTTCCCGATATCAAAATATTGGAAATGCCATGTATCTAACAATTCTACAATACACACGGGCGTGTCATTGTAATAAACTTTTAGTTTCCAAACTCTCGAATTCTGTTGCCAAGTCTCAAGCGATTTACAATATCCATTAAACAAATTAATTGTCCCATAAAACTGATATGCTCCACCATATTCAGTATTTTTAGGAAAATTAAATGTAAATCCAAATCCAAATCGCTCTCCAATTCCATAATCGGTCCTTCCTTCAATCCATGCAGTGTTTAAGTCATAATCACTTATGTTTTTGATCGAATAATTAATCTGTCCTTGAGGTTTTAATTCTGAAGATGAAAAAGCATCTCCAATTGGCACTGTCCAAATGCCCCAAAACTCATTTGTCTTATATCCATCAATACTGTTTTCATATATATCACTTGATTTATCAATCTGTTTTGCTTTAATAGTTTCTAAATCTTTAGAGACTGCTCTCAAAGAAATTAGACTTAAAAATGCAAATAGCAATATTCTTATCATGTGTGTCGGTCTTTCAAAATTACATCTAACTTATTTGTAAATCAGGTAAACCCTCATATACCCACCTTTATCGAACGGCATCCGCAGTTTTACACCCGAAGTTAATCTTTTCCAAGCACACGCTAATTAAAATCCGAAACATTTTGCTGCCACAAACGTGGTTTAGGCTAATTTCACCGCACTTATAGGGAGGGGTAGGACAAACTGCCCTAGCGCACGCGGTGCACGCAGAATTGTTGTTCAACGTGCTGCAGCTGCCATGCACCGCAACAGCAAAAGGCTGAAATAAATTTCTGTCACCCGTTCCGGGTTTTCAGTTGTGCTTTGTGCAAATTTGCTATAATCATGTCAGCCCTTCGGGTTTTAAAAATATTTCGAACAATAAACCCAATCCCGAAGGGATGGCATGTTTGTAGCCGGGGGTGTCAACCCCCGGAAAAGGAGCACCCCTAGCGCGAGCGGTGCACGCACAATTGTTGTTCAACGCACAGTAACAACCATGCACCGCAACAGCAAATGGTTGTTAGCTGCATAAATGCTAGACCCCCTCCAACCTCCCCCTAGCAGGTGGAGGCGTTAACTGGGAATGGTAACGGAATATTCACCTCCGTATTGATATTGGCATGTTCCTTCCCCTCGCTGGGGAAGGTCAGGATGGGGTCGTAGAAATGGTGTTGAGGAATTAAACTGTTGGTGGTGACAAGATTAATTGCGTTTCTGCAATTTCTAATTGCTTTAAGCCTTTGTGCTATTGGCATCACCGCACTGCTCATACGAATGCGTGCACTCCAAAGTCCGCATAAAAGTTTGTTCGATGCAATTTACCTTTTAGTGATGCTACCTGTTCAACTTAATCAAGCATCAGGAATTACAGGTTCAACCAATTTTTTCAACTTGTCTAACGATTCTTGCCATCCTAAATAGCACATCTCTGTTGGTATTACCGATGGGATGCCTTCCTGTAATATTTTGAGTTCAGTCCCACAAGACACCTGGTTAAACCAAAAAGTTGTTGTCATCTCTCCTGGTAAGTTGGGATCATCAAATTTGTCTGTGTGCTTAATAAGCTCGTTGGTTTTGATTTCCAAAAACTTTCCACCGAACGATTGCCCGTTCCCTGTTGAGAAGTTTATAAACGACATTTTGTAGCTGCCACCTACCTCAAAGTCCATATGGTGAACGCTACACAAAAAGCCGTATGGTGGAATCCAATTGGCATAAGCGCTGGGGTCGGAGAAAGCGCGAAAAACCTTTTCGGGAGTTGCTTTTAGCACTCGGTGTAATGTTATACTGTTGCTTGACATATGCTACTTTTTTGTAAGGTTAACGGTTAATTCATTGTTCCGATGTTCCAAATATGCTGCCGCTTGTTAGCGGTAGGTGTTCCTACTTCTTCACCAATTTGTATCTCAAGTGTGTTGTCAAGTTTGATGGTATTACTTCCACAATTTGAATATCATATCTGTCTTTGTCAATTCCGTCAAATAGACGGATTCCACTTCCTAAAAAAACAGGGGCAATATGTAAGAAAAATTCGTCCACAAGTCCTGCGTTGATATATTGCTGAATAGTATTCGCACCACCTTGTATTCTTATGTCCTTTCCTTTGGCTGATTGTTTTGCTTTTTCCAGTGCACTTTGTATTCCGTCGTTGATGAAATAAAAAGTTGTAGTCCCCTTTTGAACCCAAGGTTCCCGTTTTTCGTGCGTCAGCACGTAAACATCTGCTTCGTATAAATCTTCTGCCCAGGCAACTTCGCCTTCTTCAAACATCCGTTTTCCCATAATGTAAGAACCAGTCCTTGCAAACACGTCATCAATTAATTTACTGTCTGCACCGTATTCTTCACCGCCTTCCATTTTGATGTGTTTCCAAAATGTTTTTTGCTTAAACATCCACTGGTGAATTTTTCCTGAAACGCCACCCATTGGATTGCTTGGAGTTCTGTTGTCGCCGGCGAAAAAGCCATCAAGCGATATTCCGCTGTCAAAGATTATTTTGCTCATAATTTATTGTGCGTCAAAGTTGATAGTAGTTCGATTGTTAGGCCGTAACCCTACAATTGCCGCTAGCTTATTAATATATTCGATAAAGCTCTATATATGAACCCAACGCAGTATGTATTGTTCAGCTTTTTCGTATGAAATTCCGAAGCATTTTGCTGCTACAAACGTGGTTTAGGCTAATTTTCCCGCACTTAAGAGAGGGGTAGGAGAAGCGGCCCTAGCGCAAGCAGTGCACGCACAATTGTTGTTCAACGTGCTGCAGCTGCCATGCACCGCAATAGCAAAAGGCTGAAATAAATTTCTGTCACCCGTTCCGGGTTTTCAGTTGTGCTTAGTGCAAATTTTCTATAATCATGTCAGCCCTTCGGGCTTTAAAAATATTTTGAACAATAAACCCAATCCCGAAGGGATGGCATGTTTGTAGCCGGGGGTGTCAACCCCCGGAAAAGGAACACCCCTAGCGCAAGCGGTGTACGCACAATCGCTGTTCAACGTGCTGCAGCTGCCATGCACCGCAATAGCAAAAGGCTGAAATAAATTTCTGTCACCCGTTCCGGGTTTTCAGTTGTGCTTTGTGCAAATTTTCTATAATCATGTCAGCCCTTCGGGCTTTAAAAATATTTCGAACAATAAACCCAATCCCGAAGGGATGGCATGTTTGTAGCCGGGGGTGTCAACCCCCGGAAAAGGAACACCCCTAGCGCAAGCGGTGCACACACCAACGCTGTGCAATGCACTACTACTGCCATGCACCGCAATAGCCAATGGTTATTTGCTGCATAAATGCCAGACCCCCTCCAACCTCCCCCTAAAAGGTGGAGGCGCTCGCTAGGACTGGTAACGGAATGTTCACCTGACATTTGCTAGTATCACGATTAATGGCGTCGCTACCTTGGGGTGGGGTGGTTGCTGTTGATAGTTGGCAATTACAGTAGTGGGAACAGAAGGCGGCCAACCCGATGCAGCAAAAAAATTTATGAAATCAAATAACCGCACCCCGTGCGCAAGGGGCTGAAGTGTTATCAAAAAAACTTACGGTAAGTCAGTAATGAATATTTTGTAATACGAGTCAAATTTTTTTTGAAGTTTTTTATTGGGGTGGGTGAGGGGGGAGTGATTATTGGTAGGGGCTACCTATCAGACATGAAAGCATGATGGTTACTCGATTAAATTACATTAATACTCCATATGCATGATTTCCTTTATGATGGTCCAATTACCATTTGCTTTTCTTTGAAATACTGCAATATATTTTACAAAGCAGTAATGATCTTCTTTACAAGAAATGTTTGAAATTGCGATGCAGTATTGCTTATTAATGGTGAATAAAGGAAAAGATAATTCCCAATACTTTTCAGTGTTTGAATCAGAAAGCAATTCGGGATTAACGTAGTTAAATGGAAGTATGCTGCTGTTCCATGTTTTAAAATGGCTGAATTCCTGTTGTTGAGACTTCATAAAAGTGATGTCTTGTGCTGAAAACACAGAATCTAAATTCTCTTTTTTAATTGTCTCCAATGATAACTTCAAAGCTAAAGTATCAAACTCTACAATTTTACTTGAAACAAAATCAACAGTGCATTCCGGAGCAGGACAATTTTGGCTGTCAAAATGGACTGGCTTGGTAACCCAAGTCAGAAAGTTTTTTATTAATGTGTCACTGACTTGGCTGGAAAAAGTCTGACCAAATAATGAACCTGAAAAGCAAATAAGGGCAAATAATATCAGGATTTTGTTTTTCATGAGTATGCACTTAACGTTTTATGGTAGGGTGTCGTGCGGGATTACGAAGCTACTTTCTTATCAGGTTACAGCTTACTTTTTTTACGAGCTACAAAACTTAGTAAACCACAGAGACCCGCATGCACTCTACCATTTGTGTGTGCCTTGAATGGTAAATATAGTCAAAGTTCTTTTAAACGATGCGTTTAGGAGCCAGTCCAGAGGGTGCAAGTCCCTTGTGCGCGGAGTCGTGTCCGAAGCACTAGCAAGTGGCAAGGTGGTTTGGGGTGACCCATGCACTGACCCGGAGCGAAGCGGAGAGCAC
>DATKTT010000341.1:0-7038 GCA_035530955.1 Williamwhitmania sp.
TAACGTAATTCTTAAAGGTATCTTCGGTGATAAGTCCGTAAAAGATATAAAGGAGATTACCCCCTTACTGGAAAAAATATTGGAGTCCTATAGCACGCTTCAAGGATTAAGCCATGATGAGCTGCGTGGGAAAACTGCTACGCTTAGGAGTATTATTGGTGAACGAACTATCCCAATTGAATCTCAGATTGCCGAGTTGAAGGTGAAAATGGAAGAT
Organism: Williamwhitmania sp.; assembly: GCA_035530955.1. GTDB lineage: Bacteria > Bacteroidota > Bacteroidia > Bacteroidales > Williamwhitmaniaceae > Williamwhitmania. The sequence goes on from DATKTT010000341.1 coordinate 218, forward strand.
GACGAAATCGACATCCATGAGAAGGAATCCGTTTACAATCAAATTGAGAAACTTACTAAGGAGTTAGATAGCACCATTGAGGAAGTTTTGCTAGAGATTCTTCCTGAGGCATTTGCTATTGTTAAAGAAACTGCCAGACGTTTCAAGGAGAATACAGAAATAGTTGTTACTGCCTCAGACGCAGATAGAGATCTTGCTGCATCAAAGGATTTTGTTCGTGTGGAGGGCGACAAAGCAATTTATTCCACCTCATGGCTGGCTGGAGGAACCAAGATCACCTGGGATATGGTGCACTACGACGTGCAGCTGCTTGGAGGTATTGTGCTCCATCAAGGTAAGATTGCTGAGATGGCTACCGGTGAAGGAAAAACATTGGTTGCAACGCTGCCAGTTTTTCTAAACGCCATAGCTGGCAAAGGAACCCACATTGTTACCGTGAACGACTACCTAGCTAGACGTGACTCCGAGTGGATGGGGCCGCTCTACCAGTTCCATGGACTTTCGGTGGACTGTATTGACAAGCATCAACCGAATTCCGAGGCACGTCGTCAAGCCTACAACTGCGACATCACCTTCGGGACCAACAACGAATTTGGCTTCGACTACCTCCGCGATAACATGGCGCTTAGCCCCGAGGATCTCGTTCAGCGAAAGCATCATTACGCCATTGTGGATGAGGTTGACTCCGTGTTGATCGACGATGCTCGAACGCCGTTGATTATTTCAGGTCCCATACCAAAAGGAGAAGATCAGCTCTTTGAAGAGTTTAGAGGGCATGTGGAACAAATCTACAACCAGCAGAAAAACCTCGTTACCCAAATCCTAACTGATGCTCGAAAGCTTGTTACGGAAGGTAAAACTGAAGAGGGTGGCCTATTGCTGATTAGGGCTCATAAAGGATTGCCCAAGTATAAGCCTCTTATTAAATATCTTTCGGAGCCGGGTAATAAGGCGCTGATGATGAAGAGCGAAAACTTCTACATGCAGGACAACAGCAAGAACATGCATGTGGTTACCGATCCGCTCTACTTTGTAATTGATGAGAAGCAAAACTCCATTGAACTTACCGATAAGGGTATCGACTACATCACATCATTTGTGGACGATTCTAAGTTTTTCATTATGCCCGACATAGGCTCGGAGATAGCAGAGATAGAAAAGAGCTATACCGATCCACAAAAAAGGTTGGAGGTAAAGGATGCTATGCTTGCCGACTTCTCCGTTAAGTCAGAGCGTATTCATACCGTAAATCAGCTCCTCAAGGCATACTCCCTCTTCGAACTCGACGTGGAGTATGTGGTTATGGATAATAAGGTAAAGATTGTGGATGAGCAAACTGGCCGTATTTTGGAGGGTCGACGCTACTCCGACGGTTTGCACCAAGCCATTGAAGCCAAGGAGCGTGTAAAGATTGAAGCAGCCACACAAACATTTGCCACTGTTACCCTGCAGAACTATTTCCGAATGTATCACAAGCTGGCAGGTATGACCGGTACCGCCGAGACTGAAGCGGGTGAATTCTGGCAAATCTACAAGCTGGACGTGGTGGTGGTTCCTACCAATGTTCAGATCATTCGAAAAGATGTGAACGACTTGGTTTACAAAACTAAGCGTGAAAAATATAATGCCGTTATCGACGAGGTAGTTCGGTTGGTTGGACTTGACAGACCAGTGCTAGTAGGTACCACTTCCGTTGAGGTGAGTGAATTGCTAAGCCGAATGCTTAAGCTTAGAGGTATTAAGCATAACGTGCTTAACGCTAAGTTGCACCAAAAGGAGGCCGACATTATTGCTGAGGCAGGTCGCCCCAAAACGGTAACTATCGCAACTAACATGGCAGGTCGTGGTACCGACATCAAGTTAACCCCTGAAACCCGTCAAGCTGGTGGTTTGGCCATTGTAGGTACCGAGCGCCATGAGTCTCGTCGTGTTGACCGCCAGCTGCGTGGTCGTGCTGGTCGTCAGGGTGACCCCGGAACATCGCAGTTCTTTGTGTCGTTGGAAGATGACCTGATGCGCCTCTTTGGCTCCGATAGAATTGCCCGATTAATGGACCGAATGGGATTGAAGGAGGGTGAGGTTATTCAGCACTCCATGATTTCCAACTCTATTGAGCGCGCTCAGAAAAAGGTGGAGGAGAACAACTTTGGCGTTCGTAAGCGACTGTTGGAGTACGACGACGTTATGAACTCCCAACGTGAAGTTATTTATACCCGTCGTCGCCACGCCCTTTATGGAGAGCGTATCCAGCTCGATGTGGCCAACATGCTTTATGATCTTTCGGAGACGATAATCAACGCCAATCATGGTAGTGTTGAGTACGATGATTTTAACCTAGAGTTAATCCGGGCTATCTCCATGGAGGTTCCTTTCACCGAAAATGACTATTCGGAGAAAAAGTCCGAAGAGCTGGCTGAGATACTTTTCGACAGTATGATGGAGATGTACAATCGAAAAATGGCAACCATTGCCCAGCAAGCTTATCCTGTCGTTAAGGATGTTTACGAGAAGCAAAGTGGTCAATATGAGAATATTGTGGTTCCAATTTCCGATGGTCAGAAGATATTCCAGATTGTTACCAATCTAAAAAAATCATACGAAACGCATGGACGCGAGCTGGTGAAATCGTTCAATAAGGCTGGTATTTTGGTCTCCATCGACGAGAACTGGAAGGAGCATCTGCGTGAGATGGACGAGCTAAAGCAGAGCGTACAGAACGCCACCTATGAGCAGAAAGATCCCCTTTTGATCTATAAGTTTGAATCATATAACCTCTTCCGAAACTTGATTGAGCAAGTTAATAAGGAGGTATCGTCGCTGCTGCTTAAGGCACACATACCATTGCGTGATCCCGCTCCTGTGAGGGAGGCGGACCAACATCGGAAGCTTGACATGAGCAAATACCAAACTTCTCGTTCCGATGAAGTGCCTTCGGGAGGTGAAGGACCACGTCGTCCAGATCCTATAAGAGTTGAAAAGAAAGTTGGACGAAACGACCCATGTCCATGTGGAAGTGGTAAAAAGTATAAAAATTGCCACGGAGCAAACGAGAGCTAATACTAGAGCGCATCTACCAAGATGCGCTTTTTTTAACTCATGTTCTTTAGTTTGCACTTAATGGATTAACTTTGCGGCCGGCATAAAAGATACGTCATTCTTATTTGCAATGCGCGTTCTGCCATGATGTTGTCTAGTTGGTGAAAATTGGAAAATTGTTATGAATCTCGAAAATTACTTCTTTGAAAAGGTTGCTGAAGCAATAAAGGTGCTGTACGGCTCGGTGGATGATAAAATGGTTCAACTTCAGAAAACACGAAAGGAGTTCAAGGGCGATATTACACTGGTGACCTTTCCGTTGCTTAAGCTCTCGAAAAAAAGTCCGGAGCAAACAGCTCAGCATCTGGGCGAATATTTGAGCACTAATGTTAGCGAGGTTGCTGAGTTTAACGTGGTAAAAGGGTTTTTAAATATTTCGCTGGCAAGTAGCTTCTGGATTGAGCAGCTGAATAATGTTGCGAGCGTGAGCGAATTTGGTAATGCTTTATCGTCAGGGAAAACGACAATGGTGGAGTATTCCTCGCCCAATACCAATAAGCCGTTACATTTAGGCCATATTCGCAACAACCTGCTTGGCGCATCGGTTTCCAAACTTTTAAAGGCTGCTGGTAATAAGGTTATTCAGGTTAACTTGGTCAACGATCGCGGTATTCACATCTGTAAATCGATGGTGGCCTGGAAGCGCTTTGGAAAGGGCGAAACTCCCCTTACACATGGAAAAAAGGGCGACCATTTGGTTGGTGACTACTACGTTGCCTTCGACAAAGCCTTCAAGGTAGAAGTTCAGGATTTGATTGCCTCAGGCAAGAGCAAGGAGGATGCTGAAAAGGTAGCACCGCTGATGCTTGAAGCACAGGATATGCTGAGGAAGTGGGAGGCCAGCGATGCTGATACCATTAATCTTTGGAAAACCATGAATGGATGGGTTTACGAAGGGTTTGCTAAAACATACAGCGATTTAGGTATTTCGTTCGATAACACTTACTATGAGTCACAAACCTACCTTCAGGGGAAAGCGATTGTTCAAACCGGATTAGAAAAGGGGGTTTTCTATAAAAAGGAGGATGGCTCGGTTTGGGTGGATCTCACCGCCGACGGCCTTGACGAAAAATTGCTGCTGCGTGCCGATGGAACATCGGTATACATGACTCAGGACTTGGGCACTGCCGTTCAACGCTTCACCGAAGAGAAACTCGATGAGCACATTTACGTGGTTGGCAATGAGCAGAACTACCATTTTCAGGTGCTGAAGCTCGTGCTCCAAAAGCTTGGTTATGAGTGGGCTCAAAATATTTTTCATCTTTCCTACGGCATGGTCGAGTTGCCCGAGGGAAAAATGAAGTCGCGCGAGGGAACTGTTGTGGATGCTGACGACTTGGTGGAGGAGATGGTTTCAACCGCAAGGGATATGTCGCAGGAACTTGGAAAGCTCGATGGCAGAACACCGGAGGAGGCCATGCAGGTGGCCCGGATGGTTGGCCTAGGCGCTCTAAAGTATTTCATTCTGCGGGTCGATCCACGCAAAAGCATGACCTTCGATCCTAGAGAATCCATCGACTTTAATGGCAATACAGGCCCGTTTATTCAGTATACCCATGCACGTATAAAATCGGTGTTGCGCAAAGCCGAGGAGCAGAATATTAACTTTTCAGCATGCAAGGACTTAAACTTGTTGGTGGCAGAGAAGGAAATTTCGCTCATTAAGTTGGTAAACGAATTTCCAACCACTGTTGCTGCTGCTGCTGTGGACTTGAGCCCTGCCGTAGTGGCCAATTACTGCTACGACATTTCCAAGGAGTATAACCAGTTTTATCACGAGTTGAGCGTGCTGAAAGAGGAGAACGTCGACATTCGCAATATGCGATTGCTTCTTTCGGCTCAGGTGGCCAAGGTAATTGCTTCTGGCATGAATCTGCTTGGTATTGAGGTTCCCGAACGGATGTAGCTGGGCTTTATTCCGCGGGATTTTTTTATAAATTTGTTCCTTCAAATTAAGAGACTATAGCATATGTTTGAGAACTTATCCGAAAAGCTAGAGCGGTCGTTTAAGCTGCTGAAAGGCGAAGGTAAGATTACCGAAATTAATGTGGCTGAAACGCTAAAAGAGGTTCGCAAGGCTCTTTTAGATGCCGACGTTAACTATAAAATTGCTAAAAACTTTACCGACGAGGTGAAGCGGAAGGCGTTGGGTGAAAACGTGCTTACTGCCGTTAAGCCCGGCCAGATGATGGTTAAGATTGTCCACCAGGAGCTGGTTGAGCTCATGGGTGGTTCCATGACCGACATCGATATTAAGGGGACACCCGCGGTAATTCTTATTGCTGGTCTTCAAGGTTCGGGTAAAACCACCTTTTCCGGAAAGTTGGCAAATCACCTAAAGTCGAAAAAGGGACGTCAGCCGCTGCTTGTTGCCTGCGACGTTTACCGTCCTGCCGCTATTGAGCAGCTCAAGGTGCTTGGATCTCAAATTGATGTTCCTGTATTCACCGAAGAGGGTAACAACAATCCGGTAGCCATTGCCAAGGCTGCAATTGCACACGCCAAGAGCAACAACTACAACGTAGTTATTATCGATACTGCCGGACGCTTGGCCATCGATGAGGCCATGATGAAGGAGGTTGCCAATATTAAGGATGCCATTAAGCCGCAGGAGATTCTTTTTGTAGTTGACTCCATGACCGGTCAGGATGCCGTTAATACAGCCAAGGAGTTTAACGATAAGCTCAACTTCAGTGGAGTGGTGCTTACCAAGCTCGACGGTGATACGCGAGGTGGAGCTGCGCTTTCCATCCGGGCTATTGTGGATAAGCCAATTAAGTTTGTGAGCTCGGGCGAGAAGATGGATTCGCTTGATGTATTCCATCCTGAACGTATGGCCGACCGAATCTTGGGAATGGGCGATATTGTTTCGCTGGTTGAACGTGCTCAGGACCAGTTCGATGCCGATGAGGCTCGCAAGCTGCACAAGAAGATAGCCAAGAATCAGTTTAACTTCAACGACTTTCTCTCGCAGATAGCCCAGATTAAAAAGATGGGTAACCTCAAGGACCTTGCTGGTATGATTCCCGGCATGAATAAGATGATGAAGAATATTGATATTGACGATAACGCCTTTAAGGGCATTGAGGCCATCATACACTCGATGACACCGCTTGAGCGTGAAAATCCAGAGCTGCTCAATGGTAGCCGTCGTAAGCGCATTGCCATGGGCAGCGGCACCACCGTTCCCGATGTAAATCGCCTGCTCAAGCAGTTTGAAGAGACGCGTAAGATGATGAAGACGATGACTGGCGGTGGGAAGAATATCGCCCGCATGATGGGGAACTTCCCACAAAACTAGCTTACCATAATTACCCTTTACCATGGAGTTAATCGACGGGAAGAAGATTTCGGACGCTGTAAAGCAGGAGATTGAGCTTGAGGTGTTAGCAATAAAAAAGGCTGGCGGTAAAATGCCTCACCTTTGTGCCATTCTAGTTGGCCACGATGGGGCCAGCGAAACATACGTTGGACACAAGGAGAAGGCTTGTGCACAGGTGGGATTCAAATCTACCGTGCTACGCTTTGAGGATACTATTTCTGAAGCTCAGCTACTCGACCAAATTCAAAAAATAAACAACGACGCCGATATCGATGGGCTCATTGTGCAGCTGCCGTTGCCAAAGCATATCAACGAGCAAAAGGTGATTGAGACCATCGATCCGCGTAAGGATGTGGATGGCTTTCATCCTATCAACTTTGGCCGAATGGTAATTGGGCTTCCA
>DATKTT010000342.1:0-4260 GCA_035530955.1 Williamwhitmania sp.
GCTTTTTCTCTTTTACCAGTTCCTGAAACGGGATTTACTACAAATAAAATCTTCTCCTTAACTACCATCACTCTGCTCTAAATTCGAAGTGTAAAGTAACAAATTATTTGGCTAGCATCTTACCTTTATGTGAAGTCTTAGCCGATTTACACTTAATCGGTGGCTGATTTTGTTCCACCAGATATGATCAAATTTATGGATTGATGATAGCGCTATTACCAGTTGTCTACTTGAAATAAAGTGGTGTTTGCTCCGTTAAACAACATAACCGCATGGCTAGGAGGCAATACATAAATTTTTAACTTTACGGGCTCTTTATATAGCATGAAGCAAAAACTAACCTTTGCGTTTATAATACTTGTGTTTTACGCCACTGGACTTAAGGCCCAGTCGGCAGGGGAGAGCACGTACTCCTTTCTTCGCCTTCCGGTTTCTGCTCGCGCTTCGGCTTTGGGTGGCGAAGCCATCGGGCTTTGGGACAACGATGCTGGTCTTGTTCTTCAAAGTCCTTCGCTCCTCACTGCTTCAATGAATAAGCAAGCCACCCTTGCCTTTATTAGCTACTATGCCGATATTAAGTATGGTAGTATTGGCCTGGTTCGTGATTTTGGAAAATTTGGCACTATGGCTTTTGGCCTGTCTGGCATTAACTATGGTAGCTTTCAAGCGGCAGACGAGTTGGGAAATATTACTGGAACATTCAGGGCTTCGGAATACAATATGAATGTTTCTTTGGCTCGTGCACTCTCACCTAGGGTGCAGATGGGTACCTCGTTTAAGCCTGTTTACTCTGCTATGGAGAGCTATGTTTCCTATGGGTTCGCTTTCGACATGGGCTTTACCTACCACTCCGCCGATAGCCTGTTTGCTGCAACGGCTATGTTTCGCAACTTTGGAACCCAGCTAAAAACGTATGCAGGCTCCCACGAGCCTTTGCCTTTTGAAATTCTTGCCGGCTTTTCGCTCAAGATGCGGCATGCCCCCTTTCGAATAGTGACCACCTTTGAGCAGCTGCAGGATATTAATGTGTTCTATAAGCGTCCAACTACCAACAACGATCCATTTGCCGCCGACCAAGCGTCGTCTACTTCGCAATCGTCACTTTCGCATTTTGGAAACGAAATACTTTCGCATACCGTTGCCGGTATCGAGTTTAATCCGCTTCGTGGCTTTTACCTCCGTGGTGGATACTCCTTTCGTCGTCGAAATGAGCTGAAGGTTGTGGATAAACCGGCCATGGTTGGATTCAGCTGGGGCTTTGGCCTCAAAATTCGCCGTTTAATGTTCAACTATGCACGATCTACCTATCATATTAGCGGAGCTTCCAATGTGTTCTCTGTTTCGATTGATTTAACCACTAGAGGCTAATCCCGGTTTTAGAGTAAAGGTTAATGCCCTAATATTTATTTGGTTGATGGTGATGAACAATCGATTGCAATCATTTTCCTCTCTCTTTTTCCCCACGTTCATCCCGCTTCCCCTACTATTTTAGTTACCTTTGCTCGGTTAAAAAGATTTTAATGCTTTCAACGAAAATTACCATTGCCATCGATGGATACTCCTCCTGTGGCAAAAGCACATTTGCAAAGGCTATTGCCAAGGAGTTTGGATATATCTACATCGACAGCGGTGCCATGTATCGCGCAGTTACCCTTGCAGCCATTCGTGGCGGCGCCGTGACTGAGGACGGCAAATTGAGCAAAACAAAGGTGCTGGAGATGTTACCCTCTCTTCAAATTGGGTTTGTTTTTAACGCCAGTGCAGGTCGCTTCGAAACAATGCTCAACGGTGAGGTGATAGAGGATGCCATTAGAACCATTGAGGTGTCAAATCTAGTTTCACCAGTTAGCGCCATTGCAGAGGTACGGACAAAAATGGTTGCGCTGCAACAGGAGATGGGAAAAAGTAAAGGTATTGTGATGGATGGGCGTGATATTGGAACGGTTGTTTTTCCCCATGCTGAGTTGAAAATATTTATGACTGCCGACCCTAAAGTTCGCGCAATGCGCCGTTACAAAGAGTTGCAGGAAAAATGCCAGTCGGTTTCGCTCGAGGAGATTGAGGCTAACGTGAGAAATCGGGATCACATGGACCAAAACCGCGAGGTTAGCCCACTGCGCAAGGCCGACGACGCCCTAGTGCTCGATAATAGCTACATGACCCCTGCAGAGCAGATGGAGTGGGTAAGAACGATTGTTGAAAAGTTATAGCCATTTGTATGGTTGTTGATATAGATAGCGGTTCTGGGTTTTGTTTTGGAGTGGTTAAGGCCATTGAGAAGGCCGAATCCTTACTCTCTTCCGATGATAGGCTGTTTTGCCTTGGCGAAATTGTTCACAATGGGGAGGAGGTTCATCGCCTGCTGGAAAAGGGGCTTATAACCGTTAACCATAATGAAATAGGCAAACTTGCAGGGAAAAAATTGCTTCTGAGGGCACATGGAGAACCACCTTCAACATACAAACAGGCGAAGGTGGCTGGAGTTGAGCTGGTGGATGCAACCTGCCCAATAGTGCTTAAGCTACAGCAGCGAGTGGCCGATGCCTATGTCGAGATGAAAAATGTGGGCGGGCATGTGGTTATCTACGGAAAAAGGGGTCATCCAGAGGTTTTGGGTTTAGCTGGAAATGCGGGCAACGAAGCCATAATTATTGGTGGTGTTAATGACGTTGTTCACCTAGACTTTTCTCATCCAATGGTTCTGTTCTCACAAACTACCATGGATGCCGAGGAATACCAAATCTTAGCGGAGGCTATTCGCTCCCGTTTGGTAGAGGTTGGTGGCGATAAGTTGTTGCTAAAGGTTGTAAACTCCGTGTGTGGTAGCGTATCGAACAGGAGACCGCAGCTGAAGGTTTTTGCTCAGGCGCATGACGTAGTGATTTTTGTGGCTGGACAAAATAGTTCCAACGGGAAGGTTCTTTTTGAGGTGTGCAAGGCTGTAAATGCAAAAACAATTTTTGTGGAATCGCCCAGCGAGATACATCCAGAGTTTTTTGCCAATGTATCTTCTGTAGGAGTTTGCGGGGCTACCAGCACTCCTTTATGGCTTATGGAGCAGGTGGCGGAAGCCATCCGGAAAATGGTGAAATAGTAAATCTTAGCTTGAGATTTAAGAATAGTTTAAAGTTACCCTGTAGCTTTGATGCGCTAGCAAAGAGGCTTGTGAAGAATAATTCGCCGAGGAATTTAATCGGCTTTATAATGGATGTTAAAAATAGAAAATATGGCAAAGTTTAAAAAAATTGGTGTGTTGACTTCGGGGGGAGATGCCCCTGGAATGAATGCTGCCATTCGTGCGGTGACACGTGCCGCTATCTTCAACGGTATTAAGGTTGTGGGCGTAAAGGAGGGTTATGCAGGTTTAATCTCCGGCGATTTTCGCGATTTGAAGGTGACCGACGTGAGCGACATTATTCAGAAGGGTGGAACCATTCTGAAAACAGCCCGTTGCATGGAATTTAAGACAGTGGAAGGCCGCCAAAAGGCCTACGAGAATGCTAAGAAGCACGGCCTAGAGGCGTTGGTGGTAATTGGCGGTGATGGTACTTTTACCGGAGCTCGCCTACTTAGCGAGGAGCATCCTGATTTTCCCGTTGTAGGAATTCCGGGCACCATCGATAATGATCTTTACGGTACCGACTACACCATTGGCTACGACACCGCACTGAATACGGTTGTTGAGGCTGTGGATAAGATTCGTGATACAGCCGCTTCGCACAACCGCCTCTTCTTTGTTGAGGTGATGGGACGTGATGCTGGTTTTATTGCCCTGCGCAGTGGAATAGCAGTGGGTGCTGAGGCCATTCTGATCCCTGAGGTTAGAACACCATATTCAGAGTTGAAGTCGTTTTTGGAAAACAACAGTAAGCGTAAGCGTCTGAATAACATTATAATTGTTGCCGAAGGTGCCGAACAAGGTGGGGCTTTTGAAATTGCCAAAAAGGTAAAGGAAGACTTTACTGAGTACGATGTACGAGTGACCGTTCTAGGGCACATTCAGCGAGGTGGCTCTCCTTCTGCATTCGATAGGGTAACCGCTTCTCGACTGGGTGCCGGCGCTGTTGAGGCGCTAATGGACGATCAAAAGAGTGTGATGGTGGGTATTGCCAATAACCAAATTGTTCAGGTTCCATTCAACCAAACCATTAAGAACAAGAAGGATGTGAATGTGAAAATGCTGAAGTTGGCAGAAATGCTGGCTATCTAGAATTGGGGAAATCTACCGTTATGCAGAAGCTTTTTGCCGATGTGGTTCTA
>DATKTT010000343.1:0-3032 GCA_035530955.1 Williamwhitmania sp.
TTTGCCACTGCCGACGATGAGCTTCGCGCCGTGATGAACGGTATTTTTATTGAGCTTACCCCAACGGACGTTACCTTTGTGGCTACCGATGCGCACAAGCTGGTTCGCTACAAGAGAATGGATATAAAGAGTGAAAACTCCGCTTCCTTCATTTTGCCTAAGAAACCTGCCGGTTTGCTTAAAACGGTGCTTTCAAGGGATGCAAACAACGTTATGGTTGAGTTCGACGACAAGAACGCCTTTTTTACAATGACCAGCTACAAGATGATTTGCCGCTTGGTGGAGGGCACCTATCCTAGCTACTCTACGGTTATTCCTACCAATAACCCCAACACGCTTACCATCGACCGTCTTGAACTATTCAATGCGCTAAAGAGGGTGGCCGTATTTTCGAACCAGGCCAGCAACCTAGTTAAGTTGCAGCTTGCGGGCAACCAAATTACCATTTCGGCTCAGGACCTCGACTTCTCCATTTCGGCCTACGAGCGGCTGAGCTGCCTCTTTGAAGGCGACGACATGGAGATTGGCTTCAAGTCGACCTTCCTCATCGAGATTCTTTCGAACCTCTCCTCATCGGATGTTCAGCTGAAGCTCTCCGATCCTTCCCGCGCCGGACTTATTCTTCCAACCGAAAAGGAGATCGACGATGAGGATACGCTCATGCTGCTAATGCCAATGATGATAAACGCTTAATCCATAATTCATAGTGTGAAGGCCCGGTTCTACTGAATCGGGCTTTTTTTTGCTCAATCCTGAAACTTGGGGGCGACATGCAGAAAAATATTTATTATCCCCTGTTTTTTCAAGAAAGAAAGGTAAATTGGGCCTGAATTAAGCCCACGGAGCGCAGGTTAATGCTCAGTTTTCTTTTAGGATCCTCAAAATACCAATCGAAGGTGGAGCCAATGTTGGGAGCAGAGAAAGAGGTATTGCCCGAAAGAGTTGACTTAATGGTGTAGTTGTTGCAGCATAGCTTATAACCAAATATTAAAAACTAAAATAGCATTTCAATGAAGTTGAACATCAAGAATCCTTTAGCTTTTATCGATCTAGAAACTACAGGAATCGACTTGGCCAAAGACCGGATTGTAGAGATTGCAGTAATTAAAATATTCCCCGACGGGAAAGAAGAGGTAAAAACCCGACGCGTAAATCCCACCATTCCCATCCCTGCCGAGGCAACGGCCATCCACCATATCACCGACGATGACGTTAAGGACGAGCCCACCTTTAAGGAAATTGCCAAATCGCTGGCTCATAATCTCGAAGGCTGCGATTTTGCCGGATATAACTCCAACCGCTTCGACTTTCCCCTGCTGGCAGAGGAGTTTCTGCGTGCTGGCGTCGATTTTGACTTCAAGAAGCGGAAGTTTATCGACGTTCAAACCATCTTTCACAAAATGGAGCAGCGAACGCTGGTTGCTGCCTATAAGCTATACTGCAGCAAGGACCTTGTTGGTGCCCACAGTGCAGAGGCCGATACTCGTGCCACCTTCGAGGTGCTGGAGGCGCAGCTCGACCGCTACCCCGACCTGAAGAACGACGTCGATTTTTTGGCCGATTTCTCGAGCCAGAGCAACAATGCCGATTTTGCCGGTCGCATTGTATACAACGACAAAAACGTGGAGGTTTTCAATTTTGGCAAGCACAAGGGACGTCCGGTGGAGGAGGTGCTGCGCGCCGAGCCCAGCTACTACGCTTGGATGATGAATGGCGACTTCCCACTCTATACAAAGAAGGTGCTCACCAGCATTCGGCTACGAATGAAGTAGCGCTTAGCTTTACGTTGACGAATTAGTGTGTAACCGCAATTTTTTCTGCAATGAAAATAGTTTGCATAGGTAGAAACTACGAGGAGCATGCCCGGGAGCTGAACAACCCCAAGCCGGAGCAGCCGGTATTTTTCCTCAAGCCCGACACGGCGCTGCTGCGCAACAACCAGCCGTTCTACATTCCCGCCTTTTCCAACGAAATTCACTACGAGGTGGAACTGGTGTATAAAATTAATAGGCTGGGCAAGGGCATCGATGAGAAGTTTGCCCACCGCTACTACAGCGAGGTGGGCATTGGCATAGACTTTACCGCCCGCGACCTGCAGCGCGACTGCAAGGCCAAGGGGCTGCCGTGGGAGTGCGCCAAGGCGTTCGACAGCAGCGCTCCGGTTAGCATGGAGTTTATTCCCCTCACCGAGCTACCCAACCCCAAGGCCATCACCTTTAGGCTCGAAAAGAACGGCCTGGTGGTGCAGCAGGGAAGCTCCGCCGACATGATTTTTAGCGTGGACGAGCTGGTAGCCCACGTCTCTAAGTTTATCCTATTTAGAATGGGCGATCTGCTCTTTACCGGCACCCCTGCGGGCGTGGGTCCCGTAGCCTCCGGCGACCACCTGCAGGCCTACATTGAGGATAAGCTGATGCTTGATTTCTTCGTGAAGTAGAAAGGTGAAAAGAAATTGCTAGTTTTATGTTAGCATAATTAGAAAAGTTTTATTTAACCCTTAAGTGTAAGTAAAATGAAGAAGTGCAGCATTACAAAGCGTGAGATTCTATTTTTCTTTATAGGAGTTATAACGATGTTAGTAGTTGAGATAGTTTTTGATTGGAGCGATTTTAAAAGGGGCTTTTGTGGTGGCATGAGTGGCACAAATACTGAAGTTGTAAAATAGTCAATAGTTCATCTTTATTTGTTTGCAGTAATAGCCGTTTGGAGAACTATTCCCTATGGTTGGGAACAGCTGAATGAGGGAAGCCCGAAGACCGATGAGATTGTGGCTGTATCTCAATGGGCTAGAGTTTTTGCCTTATGAGAGTTAAGAGTTGTAAGAAAGCACCCTACCGACCAAGCTGCCAATTGCCACTTAAGCGAGTATATCCCTGAAAAATTTTGTTTAGAAAACTCGAAAAACTATACATACTCGAAATGTTATGATAAGAAAAATTGTTTTTCTTATCATATAGACCTATGTTTGTAAAGAAATTCAAAAAAAATTCACAGAATGAAAAATGATGAGTGGATTTTAGCAGAATTACCTT
>DATKTT010000344.1:0-6709 GCA_035530955.1 Williamwhitmania sp.
AATAAACACCATCGCCGCAGCCTCCGCCTGAAAGGGTACGATTATTCGCAGCCAGGGTTGTATTTTATCACCATATGCAACCAAAACAGGACACATTTATTTGGGCATATCGAAAATGGGCAAATGATATTGAACGATGCAGGGCGCATGGTGGAAAAATGGTATTACGAATTGGAAAACAAATATCCCGATAAACGATGTCACGAAATGGTGGTTATGCCCAACCATTTCCATTGTATAATCGAAAATATTCCGGAAAAAAACGTAACAACGGACGCCCACGAAGGGACGTCCCTGTGTGGACGTCCGTTGTTGCGTGGGCGTCCCGAAAACCAATACGGTTTTGATAATAAAAAAATTTGCGCAACCATTGGCGATGCAATGGATTGGTTTAAAACCATGACCACCAATGAATATATCCGTGGTGTGAAAAATTTTGGTTGGCAACCGTTTAATAAAAAATTGTGGCAACGGAATTATTATGAACGCATAATACGAAATGAACAATCGTATTTGAAAATTTCAGAATACATAATAAACAACCCCGTAAATTGGGGCAACGATACATTTAAATAAAACCCATAACCAAAACCAGCCAAAGAACATCCTTACCCCATCGCACTTACCACCTTATCGCCATCCACATACCAAATAAAACCCTCAACGGGGCTGTAACCCATCTGCATTAGCAGCGTGGCGTAACGGCGCACCTGAACAGCATGGGCGGCATCCTCGTGCCCAAACTTAAAGTCGACCACAATGGCGGCGTTACCCTTCACCATTACACGATCGGGGCGGTAGCTCTTGCCATCGGGTGTTAGGATGGTGGTCTCCCTCAACACCTGAAACTCCTTTGAAAACCATTGGGTGAACGGAGCCAGCGCCAACTTGGACTGGAACCGAGGAAGCAGCTCCAGCTTCTCGGGCTCCGACAGTCGCCCCTCACGCACAAAGCTGTCAATCACCTCCGATAGATCACCCACCGTTTCAATGGAGGCGAGCAGCTCGTGCATCAGCTTTCCGTAGCCTACCACCTTCGAGCGCTCCGATGGCTCGGGCAGGAAAAAGTCGATGGCTTCCAGATTTAGGCGTATGCCACGAGGAACAGCACCAGTTGGATAGGTGGTCATGGGGATGCTATGCTCGCCGGCAGAATCCCGCTGAAAGTGCACCGGTTGCGGCTCACCAACCTCAAAGCGGGTAATCTCCTCGCCCGAAACCGTAACGCCGCTGTTTTTCTTCCAAAAGTTATCGGCACCGGAAAAGAGCACCTCGTCGAGCAGCTGAGAGGCATCGTTCACATTGCCATTCCCCCCAATTTTCTCCTCCCCTCTTGCAGGGGCAAAAACGTAAAGTTCCCGCTCGGGTCGGGTAAAGGCCACATAAACCATGTTGAGCGTATCCACCAGCGCTCGCAGCTTTTCTTCGGCAACGGCAGCCGCAAAGTGGCTCTTCTCCGCAAGCTTCGAGGTTTTTATGGGGTATTTGGGAATAAGGTTAAATGGAGGCTCCGGATGGCTAACCCAGAGAAAGGTTCCCGAGGAGTGCATAATTGGCCACGAGAAGTAGGGAATAATTACCACCGGAAACTGTAGCCCCTTGGAGCGGTGAATGGTAAGAATGGTGATGGCCGTTTTCTTTTCGGGAACCGAGAGGCCAACATCGACTCCCTTCTCCTTCCACCACTGCACAAACTGTGCAATATCGGGATGTCCCTTGCGCGAGAAGCTGGTGGCCTGCTCATGCAGCTCGGCCAAGAAGGCCAGCTCGCCCCTCAGCTGGAAGAGCGAGAAGTGGTTAATCACCTCCTCCAGCGCCTCCTGAACCGGAAGTGTTCGAAGGGAGGTAAGCCACTCAGCAATTTGACTAAAATCGATGCCTGTAAAGCAGCTGTGCCACTCCCTTGCATCCTCATTGGGTTTATCCACTGTGGAGAGCTCACGAAGCAATACCCCCTTTGCAACACCATCGGCAGGGTTTACCACCAACGATAATGCTGCCAAGCAAAGCCTTACCACCGGAGAGGCGGAAAGGCGAAGGCCATCCTGACTTACCACATCGAAAAGGAAGGGAGAACCGGGATTGGCTCGCTTGTGAGCCAGCAGCGTGTTGGCCACCTTTTGTCCATCGGAGTTCGAACGCACAAGAATGGCAATGTCGCCGGGGGCATAACCTCGCTGCTGTAGCTGCTCTATCAGCAGAGGCAACTCCAAGGCAACCTCCTCATCGGTATTGCTTCGACCCGTTACAGGCAACAAGTCCACCCGCACATAGCCGTTGCCATCCTTCGTTTGAACCGTAGATTTTTGCTCGAGACCCGCATAGGCTTGCTGCAACTCCTGTCCAAAATGTTCCGCAAGGTTGGAGGAGAGATCCTTGTTCACCCGCAGGAGGTAATCGGTTGCAAAATCAGCCGCAGTGGTAAAAAAGTGGTTGTTGAAATTCACCACCTCCGGCAGGCTTCGGAAGTTCCTGTCCATGTTCCGCACGTCGACGCCAAAGGTGGCAAGGTCGCGCTCAACGCCCTCCGAGAGTATGCGCCAGTCGCCGCTGCGCCAGCGGTAAATCGACTGCTTAACATCGCCCACCACCATGCTGAACTCATCCTCAGCCAAGCTGTTGACAATTAACGGCAAGAAATTCTCCCACTGAACTACGGATGTGTCCTGAAACTCATCTATCATGTAGCTGGAGTATCGCATGCCCGTCTTCTCATACACAAATGGAGTATCCGAATCCTTCACAAAGTTGCGCAGCAGCATGGCCGTATCGGATATAAGCAAAAATCCATCCTCCTTCGACTGCGTTCGAATGGTATTCCATATATCACCCAGCAGAGCCAAGGTATCGAGGTTCTTCAGCAACATTTGAGCGCTGTGCCAATCGAGCCCACGCTCGTTGTATAGGTTATTGATTTCAACCAGCGATGGGTGAAGCACCCCTGAAACTACGCTGGCCACCAACCCTTTTCGATTAACATCCTTTTTTGCTGGACCGGAGCACCACGCCTCCATTGAGGAATCCTCCAACGCTTTCCGAACGTAGCTGTTCATATCCGGCAGCTGCTCATCCTTTTCAGAAATGGCAGCAACCTTGTGGAAAAAACTGAATGGCCCTTTAGCTCCTTGAACAAGGTCCGATGCGCTC
Source organism: Williamwhitmania sp. (assembly GCA_035530955.1). GTDB lineage: Bacteria > Bacteroidota > Bacteroidia > Bacteroidales > Williamwhitmaniaceae > Williamwhitmania. The sequence goes on from DATKTT010000344.1 coordinate 3,148, forward strand.
AATCCGCTTCGATCAATGGCATCCACGGCACTGCTGCCTAATGCGCTCAGCTGGCGGGCAACCTCACGGCACAGCGCTTCCAGCTCGTGCCGCAGCTGGTTAACCTTATCGCGGCTTGTAAAATCGGCCACCTCCGCCTGGTCCATGGTGCGAAAACTCTCATTAAAGAGTTGGCGACCGAGACCAATAAGCGTATCACGAACGTCCCACGATTGGCCATCGCTAACCCGGCCACGCGACATGCGGTAAAGCCACTCCAAAAGCGTAGGGTTAGATGCGGCAGAATCGAGCATGGTGTCAACGGCCTTTTCCAGCACCGCCTGCTCGTCCATCTCCAGATCAAAGTTCCCCTCCTGCCCAATCTCCCACAAGAGTCCCTGCACCACACGCTGCACAAAGCTATCAATAGTAGAAACTGAAAAGCGGGAATAGTCGTGAAGGATAAGCCCCAGAACCACCTTTGCCTTTTCGGAAAGAACACCAAGAGAAAGGCCTAGGTCTCGGCTCACCTCCTTGGCCAGCCCCGATGGTTCGCCCGTGGATAGCAAAAAGAGTTCACCCAGTATGCGCGATTTCATCTCTCCCGTTGCCTTATTGGTAAAGGTGACGGCCAATATTCTTCGGTAAGCAAGAGGATTGGTAAGCACCAGCTTGAGGTATTCGGCCGCAAGGCGAAATGTCTTACCCGAACCGGCTGATGCTTTATATACAATGAGTTTGGACATCTTTATTATTTAATGCCTAAAGATATGGAATTCCAAGAAAAAAATATCCAACCAGTTGCAAAGCAAACCATGGAAGTGCGAATAATTAAAATATCAACAACCTTTCAGGTTTGATGAACAACAAAAGGCAAAATCAACTGTTTTGGTATTCAAATAAACGACTGAACTGAACTGAAATGGGATCTCACGGACATAGCCATAATCATAGTCACACCACAGAGAATATAAAAGTAGCCTTCTGGTTAAACCTGTTTTTCACTATCGTTGAAATAGTGGGTGGATTTTATACCAACAGTATCGCCATCATTTCCGATGCGCTGCACGATCTTGGCGACTCCTTTTCCCTTGGGCTGGCTTGGTATTTTCAAAATCTCTCGATGCGTGGTCGCGACCGTAAATTCTCCTACGGTTATGGTCGATTCTCCACCCTTGCGGCCATGGTGAACTCCGTCATACTGCTATTGGGTTCCATATTTATCCTATCGGAGGCCATACCAAGGATTTTTAAGCCGGAGCCCACCTCGGCCAACGGGATGATATGGCTGGCTATTCTTGGATTGCTGGTTAACGGTGCTGCCGCCTACAAGCTGGCTCGAGGCTCATCTCTCAACGAGCGAACGGTGCGTTTGCATCTGCTGGAGGATGTGCTTGGGTGGGCCGCTGTGCTGGTAGGCGCCATTGTAATGAAGTTCACCGGCTACACCGTGCTCGACCCCATCATGTCTATTGGTATAACCCTTTGGGTGCTATACAATGTATACCGCAACCTACGCAGCGGCATGAAGGTTTTTCTGCAAGGCGTTCCTGAAAACGATGCCATCCAAAAAATTGAAGAGCTGGTTAATAGTCAACCGGGCGTGGTGGATACCCACGACATCCACATCTGGTCGCTCGATGGTGAATATATTGTTCTTACACTACACGTTGTAATGGGAACCGAGCTTTCAACGGAGCAGCAAGTTGCACTGAAACACCGCCTTAAAAATATGCTGGTTGAGAAAGGTTATAACCACGTAACCCTAGAGATGGAGATTCCCAACGAGGAATGTGGACAGGAGGAGTGTTAATAGAAAGGGCTGTAGGCTATTAGGCTGTAGGTTAGGAAGGTTTGGCTTCACCGAACTCCCTTCGATCGGTTCTAATTTCTTGTGCAACTCTAATAAGCAACAATTTTGTAACTCGTAATTTTTTGTCACTTGTCACATTTGGAACACTGAGTAACCCTACCCATTTGTTGCCTTAAACAAGAATCTTCCAGTCCTTTAACCTTTCACTTTTAACTCATTTGATGCCAATTGCTCCAGTATGGATGGCCACCAGGCATTAATGCCCCAACGATTACCCTGCCTTACAATTACGGTATTTGTCGATGGTGAAACATAAACAAACTGCCCCAGAATACCCATGGCAAAGAAGTCGTTGCGAGGTTTTCCCTGGTCGATGTTCCACCAAAAATTTCGGTAGAAGGTTCGCTCCTGCTTGAAGCATTGGTTATACCATGGATGCTCCATTTGCCGGTAGAGATCAAAGTATTCCTTATCGGTTCTACTTCTCTCAAGCTGGCCAACGCGGTTGCACCATTCGTTGGGTAAGACTTGATGTCCATCCACCAACCCGCCGTTCAAGTATAGCATGCCAAACCGAGCCAAGTCACGAGCCGTAAGCACCAGTCCACCATCAGCCTTTAGGAAGCCGGAACGAGTGCCATCCATCATCCACTCGGCTGAATTCTCGGGCTGCAGAGGCCGCCATAACTTTTCGTTAAAATAGGCTGAAACATCACCCACAAGTCGTTCCAAAAGGTACATTAGCAGATGGAGGTGCATATCGTTGTATAGGAACATTCCTGAAGGCACTGAGGCCGGTTGCATACGCCTTACCAACTTTCGAATATCGCTGTAGAACCACATCTTCACCATGTCGGTGTTAGGCGACTTACCGGTGGTATAGCGAATTCCTGTCTCCATGCTCATGAGGCTCTTGATAGTGCGCTCATGAACAAAGCGGGGTAGCTCGGGCAGATACTTTCCAATGGGATCGTCGAGGCTGGTGATTAACCCCTCGCTGCAGGCGATGGCAAGCAGTGATGCAACAAACGACTTAGTTACAGAATAGGTAAGGATTGGAGTTCGGCTATCGACACCACCAAAGTAACGCTCATAGTCAATATTTCCATCCTTTATCACCAAAAACGAGAGCGTGCCAGAGGAGGTGAGAAGTTCATTCAACGGCATGTTAACTCCCCCGAAATTGACCACAATGTCATCGGAAAAAACCTCATTACCAATGGGTAATGATTGGCTCTCAACCGATGAGAATTTGGTGGTGGGAAAGTAGCGATGGTCAAAGGCCGATTGGGTGGCAAAAGTTTGCAACGCAAAAGCGGCATAGCGCAACAAATATGGACGTTCAGGAACGCCAGCGTGTATTATTGACATGGAGCAACAACTTTTTTGGGAACAAAATCACCATCAAAAATAGTGGTTTGCTGGCAGAAAAACATAAAAAGAAAAATGGGCCATTTTTCTCTACCATCTAAAAAACTAAGGCTCAAACGGTAGCGATTTATTACACTAAAGTTAGCCAATTTTACTGCTAAAAACTTGACTTTAGATTCCCACCGCCATACCTTGCACATGAGTAGAAAAACTACTTTAGATACAAAGGACGCAAAAAGGGAGATTACTAAACGTCAAATTTAAAGTTAAATCAACATCAAGGTTAAATACAAACAAAAAAGTGTTTCACTAATTTTGGTTACTACTGTAAATTGTTCCCGTTAATTTGCTCCCCAGTCCAAAAAAATTACTAAGTAGTCTTTCGGCTCTAGTATAAAC
>DATKTT010000345.1:0-14598 GCA_035530955.1 Williamwhitmania sp.
TTGGTAGTCTAATGATTTATCGTGAATGGCAATGGCAGCATCCTTGATTTCGTTTTTGATTACGTAACCGAAAATTAAAATTTGCGCAATGGGCATTCCAAACAGTATGAGTAGCGTCCTCCTGTCGCGGAAGATGTGCCGAAACTCCTTTTTTACAAATGCTATGAAATATTTCACGTTTGGTCGTTTTAAATTTTCAGGAAACCATTATTTCCAATCAGGCCTTGCAATTCTAATGAACACATCGTTCATGGAGTCGGACTCATACTTCTGTTTCAATTCTAAGGGTGTTCCTAGCGCGTCAATTCTACCATCGACCATTATGCTTACTCGCTGGCAATATTCAGCCTCATCCATATAGTGAGTGGTAACCAATACCGTAATGCCCTCGTCTGAAGCAGCGTAAATCAAGTCCCAAAACTGCCTACGGGTAATGGGGTCAACTCCGCCTGTGGGTTCGTCGAGAAAAACAATTTTAGGTTGGTGAAATATGGCAACCGAAAAGGCAAGCTTCTGGCGCCAACCAAGAGGTAAGTCGGCGATTAATGTTTTTTTTGAGCTAAACATGCCAAGCTTATTGAGCAAAAAATCGGTTCTTTCAGCAATCACTTTACGCTGCATACCATAAATACCAGCGTACAGACGTATATTCTCCTCCACCGTAAGGTCCTGATACATGGAGAACTTCTGGCTCATGTACCCTATAGACTGCTTAATTTTCTCACGTTGATGAAATGCGTCAAACCCTGCCACCTCCAACTTCCCAGAAGTGGGTTCCAATAGCCCACACATAATTCTTATGGCGGTTGTTTTTCCAGCACCATTGGCGCCAAGGAAGCCAAAAATTTCACCCTTCTCCACCTCGAAGTTCAGATTACTGTTTGCCAAAAAATTTCCGAACTTTTTAGTTAGGTCAACAGCCTTAATTACCTTGTTATCTGAATTATCCATTGCGTATTATTCTGATAGCATCATAAATGAATCTTCAATATTTGCCACTATGGGAGTAATTTTTGCATCGGAAAAGCCGCTTGAACTTAATCCATTCTGCAACTCCAGAATACCAATGCTAGGTTTGAGGGAAACGTGTAACTCCTGTCCAAAGCGGTAAACTGAATTGATGTATGTTTGCTTGCGTAATATCTCCTGCATCTTACTCATTTTGCCACCCGAAACTGCAAACAGAGGAAATGGGTATTGAGCATTTATCCGGTCAACCGTGTCTTCCACCAGCAGCTTCGATTGGCTCATCAAGGCAACCTTATCACACAAGCTAGCCTCGTCCATGTAAGGTGTTGATACTACAATCGTAATACCATAGTCCTTGAGTCGCTTTAGCATTTGCCAAAATTCTCGCCGAGAAACTGCATCCACACCAGTTGTAGGTTCGTCGAGAAATAGTATTTCCGGCTTATGTACAAGTGCGCAGCTCAATGCCAACTTTTGCTTCATACCCCCGGAGAGTTTTCCGGCCGGACGATCTTTAAATGGCTCAATTTGGCTGTAGATATCCTTAATGAGGTAGTAATTTTCCTTTAAGGAGGTTCCAAAAACTGTTGCAAAGAAATTAAGATTTTCCTCCACTGACAGATCTTGGTAAAGTGAAAATCTGCCAGGCATGTAGCCAATTTTCAATCGCAATTTCTTGTAATCGGCAACCGGATCTAAACCACAAACTAGCGCCTTCCCACTATCGGGTGTAAGCAGAGAGGTAAGTATACGGAATAGCGTAGTCTTCCCGGCTCCATCGGGGCCAATTAGGCCAAATATATCCCCGTTTTTTACTGAGAAGGTAATGTTGTCGATGGCCACTGTTGAGCCATAACTTTTGCACAGCTTTTCTACAACAACACTGTTTTCCATGGTTACGCTCATTGCTAGCCTTTCTTGATAAAGCGGACCTCGCCTGGCATCCCTATTTTAAAGCTGCCATCGTTCTTCACCCTCACTTTTACGGCATAGACCAACTTCACTCTTTCTTCACGTGTTTGGACGATCTTTGGGGTAAACTCCGCCTCTGACGAAATCCAGCTTACTATGCCTTTATTCTCTCTCAAAGCATTTTGGTTATCGGTAACAACTATTACGCTATCACCAATATGAATTGAGCTCAGCTGCTTTTCGGAGATGTAAACACGAAGTGTGAGCTCATCCATGTCGGCAATGCGGTAGAGGCTTTTTCCAGGTGTGACGATCTCGCCCATCTCTGCTAGCTTTACCAAAACAATCCCGGTGATAGGATTAATCACTTTGCACCGCGACAGCTGATCCTTTGCTTGCATAAGCTGCATATCAATTGCTGTTGCTTGATCGGTAACCTCTTGCAGTTGAATATCTACTGCCTTCTTTTGTGCCTCAATAAGCTTTACTTGCCCATCCACATCGTCCATTTGCTTTGGGGTGGCAGCACCCTGAGCATAAAGTTCTTTGGTCCTCTTATAGTCTTTATTTACATTAATAAGCTGCTGAGCATAAACGTTACCCTGTGCAGTAATGACGTTTTTCTGGGATTCGGTGGCTTTCAGCTGTGCTTGGAGCTGACGAACCCTTAGGTATGCCTGAACGCTATCAATCTGTGCAACCACCGCTCCTTTTTGCAGCGGATCACCCTCTTCCACATTGAAGGAAAGTAGCTTGCCCTGCATTTCAGAAGAGATGGTCGTTTCTGTTGATTCAAATGTACCGTAAGCATCTGACTTAGGTTCACCACTCTGACATCCGGTTGAAAGTGCTGCAGCACTGATTATTGCAGCAATTAGCTGAACTTTCATATATTGTAGTTTTAAATGTTAAAAACCTGAAATAATTACCTTGAGCACCTTTGCTTGCTGCAGCTGCAGCCTATGTTTTTCCATCTCCAAGCGTGCTTGAAATTCGTTGTTGAGATCGGAAACATAGTCGCTTTCCCTTGCGGTACCAGTTTTTAGAGCCGCCAATGTTTCACCTGATATTTGACTTCGGAGATTCACTATTTGCTGGTCGCTTTCGAGCTGATTACTAAGTTTTTGAATATTGAGATTCTGCTGATCAATTTTTAAAGTCATATTGGTCGTAACGGCACTTTTCTGGTCTTGCAGTTGACTTTGCGTAAGCCTAATCACTTGCCTGTCGTGCTTTGTTTTATTCCAATCCCATATGTTCCATGATAGTTTGGCCCCAACAAGATAGTACGTGTCCCACGAAGTTCCAAGCATATTGAGGCCAGGTTTCCCATAACCGGCCTGACCAAATGCTGCAAGTTGGGGTCGACGATTAACTTTGGTAAGCTCCGCCACTGCATTTTGCTGGTTAATCTGAGCATCAATTACGTTTAGTTCTGGCATTGAACCGTTGTAGGCTGGAATTGTGTCAGGAATAGAGAATTCTGCGCTATCCGAAATAACTACACCGGAAAGAAGTGAGAGAACTTGCATCGCATAACTCTTTGCGGAGTTAATCTCATCAATCTGTTGTTTCACTTGTATTAGCTGAACTTTTATTATTGATTGCGACGATTTCATTACAGTGCCGCTCACAATTCCTGCATTTACATCACCTAGGCGCTTTTGTAGCACATCGGCAAGGCTCTCTTGCTGTTGAAGACTGGCGTTGGCAAGAAGCACGGCAAAGTAGGCGCTCGTAATCTGTGACTTAAGATCGTGCATATTAAGTTTTTGCTGGGCCTGCTGGCTTGCACCATTAGCTTCAGCCAGCATTCTTTGGCTAGAAACAGCCCCACCATCGTAGAGCATTTGCGAAATATCAAGGTAAATCTTATGTTGATCCTTGCTAATATTAGGCTCAATAGACTGGAATTGAGCTGGCATGGTGAGCTTTGTTACTGCAGATTGGTAGGTTGACTGGCCAACCAAATTAACTTGCGGATACCACATGATTTGGTTGTTCTGCTCCTTTAACCGAGTTATCGAATCAATAAGTGCGCCATTGGCCGCAAGAGGATAATTCTCCTGAGATTTTTGCAAAAGCACCCAAAGGCTAGTTTCCTGTGCAGTTCCAGCGATACTCATAAGAAGCATCAAACCGGTGAAGATTCTTTTCATCCGTCAACTGTTTATTTTAGAGGTAAAAATTAGCTGTTAAAAAACGGGTTAATGCTTTTCCATGGCAGATTTCACAAACATTAGTACCACTTGCTTACGTTCAGAAAGCATTTGGCGAAAGCGTTCTTCATCACCGTTGCAGAGAACATGCTTAATCATAGGTGCGGCAATAAATGGAAATACGCACAGTGAAATCACATTAACCATGAAATGCTCAGGTGAGATAGTTAAATAGTGGTCACCCTGCTTGCTAAAATCCTGTCGTATTACCGCTGCCACCTGCTGGAAGTTGATGTTGCTGGTTTTAAGAATACGAATCAAATTCTCAGGATCCCTATTTATCTCCTGGATGATGAATGCCGGAATAAATGGATTTTCATGAATTAGCGAGAGGTAACGATCGATAAAAAATTCAATCTTTTCCCAAAACGGTCTTTCAGCAATCATAAATTCGGCAATAGATGGAAACGCATGCTGTACCGCTTCCACAAATACTTTTTCAAAAAGCAACTCTTTGCTTCTAAAGTAGTAATGCAGAAGGGCTTTGTTTATCTGAGCATCGTCAGCAATTTCCTGCATCCTTGCTCCCTCCATTCCTTTTGCAACGAATACCTTTCGAGCCGCAACCAGTATCCTATCCTCGGTTTCATTACTCAACTCCTTATTCTTAACCATCGAGATTAACCTATTAGTTAAACTTTTGCAAATATAGCTAGGTCTACTGCAATGTTCCAAATGTTTTAACCACTTTTTTTAACCATGTGGTTAATTATTTTACAAAAAAAGCCAATACATTATATATCAATGTATTGGCTAAATATTAAATAGAGTCGGATGCGGCTGGATTAGTATCCATATTAGGAACCTCATCTACTCTTCCACCAAGCGAAGTGTTAGTTTTTATCTCTTTGGGTTTTGTACAGTAGTAAACGGCTCCTCCAGTACCTCCCTTTGCCTCAAGATAGCTCTGTGGGTTTACCTTTACAATGCCACCAAGCGATGCAGAGGCAAATACCTTGTCTGCAATTAATCCGTATGCTGCCACAATTCCTTTAGTAATTGCGCTGGGTTCGAGGCTACCAACTTTCCCTGTTGCATAAATTGTTGCTCCAAGCGATGCATGCAGCGTCGCGGTGGTTACATCGAGATTTATGCGCAAGTTGGAGGAGCTGCTAGCCTCCACATCAACCTTATCGCCAGTTACCGTTCCAGTACATACGGTGTTGGCGGCTGCACCAACCTTAATTCCCCTAAGCACGGTGTAGGTAACGTATATTTTAACAGAAATTTGATCATAAATTCTGGGTTTCAGCTGAACCACAAGAGTTTGTCCGTCAACTTTGGCTACCAAATCGTCAGATGAAATACCTTCCCCTTCTACCCTAATGTTTGGAGAAGTACCCGGAGTTAACTCCATATATATGTCGCCATATACCTCCACCTTATCAAAATCGGCCAACTTTCGAGAATAAGCAACCTGCCCATTTATGAATTGTGGAGCTATGGCTCCCCACAAAAAGCATAGCAGGCCTGCGTAAATGAACTTTTTCATACCATAATCCGTTTTAATGATAGTCGATTACAAACAACTAGATAACGTCAAAAATAAGCTTTTCGTTCATTATTCAGAAAATAAGAGAGATGAAAAAAATATTAAGAAGAATGGCCATGTTTCCACTACCATCCTTTGTTTTTCCAAAGGAATCAATACCCCTGCGCATATTTGAGTCACGCTATAAGGAGCTGATTAAGGATGTGAAGGAGACGGGCATGACCTTCGGAATTCCATTCATATCACAAAAGGGGTTGTCTTCCATTGGAACAGAGGTAATACTGGAAAAAGTTTTGGAAGAAAATAGTAAAGGAGAAATGGTAATTACCCTCAAGGGTATTGGTTTGTTTGAAATTGTGAATTATATGTCTCAACTTCCAGGAAAACTATACGGTGGTGGAGATGTATTTGCAAGGGAGACCTCGATTTATACCAATAATCCAGAAATAATGGTTCTGGTTAAGCGTCTTGGAATTAATATCAATGGTTATTATGGTACTATGACCACATCCTCAAAAACTGACATTTTCGACATCGCCAATAAAATATTTCTTTCACCAGAGGAAAAGTACAATTTAGCAACCATCCAAGACCAGCAGAGCATGGAATTATATCTGTTGAAAATGCTTAAATTCCAAGTGGTTATTAAGAATCAGGAAGAGTTGCTTCACGAAAACTTCAGCCTCAATTAGTAGTTTCTTCTGCTGGCAACTCCTCGTCGTTTTTAAACGAGTAAGAATCAGCGTAATCCAACTCGGGAAGTGACTTTAAAACCCCGTGCATGAAGTTACTAATTTTCGAAGGGAATTTGGATCCTACCCATGGGCTTGTATTTGTGAGAAAAACCCAACATACTCCATCGGGTTCCTTAACCAAAATGGCTGAAGTCCCCGCAAAGTTTCCGGTTCTAACTAACCGTCCCTCATCTGTTGCTCTGATCCAGCCAATTGGAAGAAATCCTTTTGGCCTAATAATCATTGTATCGACTAAATTTTGAGGAATTAAATCGGGTACCGATTTATCGCCATCTAGCGCAAGACCCAACTTAATAAGGTCTACTGAATTAGCGACCCAACCTCCAGCTGCGCCGAGGGTTTTAATATCGTAACCACCATTGCTTTTGCTAACTAAATGACCATTGCTATTAAATGGTTCAATTTTTTTTGCCTCTGGAACTTCGTAATAAGAAACTTCATCAGAAAACAGGCTATCTCGAGTAGAGTGACCAATTGCCATGCTGTTGATTCCAAGTGGTTTGAGCAGATTTACTTCAACATACTGCTCATATGGCATATTGGTAATTTTTTCGATTACTTTGCCGAGCAATGCATAACCAAAATTGGAATAGGAACTATGAGTTCCTGGCTTAAAGTGTAAACTCTTGGTGAAGACAAAACGGATAATGTCGTTCAACTTAAGAGGTTTTGGAACTCCCAGCTGTTGAGAAATGTAGTCGGACATAAACATCTGATCACCGTAACGTGCACTCCACCCTCCCGAATGGTTAAGCAACTCCCTGATGGTGATATCATACATTCGTGCATCTTTAGGCTTTCCATAGGTCGAATCGGTCAATATGCCTTGTGGTCCAAATACTTTTTGGTCGAGGCATATTTTATTATCTTCTACGAGCCTCATAATTGCAGCCGCAGTAACAAGCTTCGATATGCTTGCTACCCTAAATCGGCTATAGGGTTCAACAGGGGTTTGCTTATCAATATCGGCAAAGCCATATCCACGAGCAAGAAGCAGCTTTCCATCCTTGGCTATGGCGACTGAAACTCCCTTTAAATTCCATTCGTGCATAAATCGCTCTACTTTCCCATCTATGGTTTTGAATGATTCAGAGTTGAAATCAGCATTGGAAAACCTTGGAGTGGCACAATTAAAGCAATCGCTATGGGATGCTTCCGAATTTGCCGATGATAAGGTGCTTTGAGTTGCAAAATCAAGAAATAGAAATGATGAGAGAAGGAAAATGGTTTTGAGAATGCGGCTCATTGGAGGAGGATTTTTTTTCAAAAATAGCAATAAAAAACTCTTAAACTCAATAGCCATGAGCCATTTAACCAACTTAATAAGTGTTAAAAAAAATGTCAGTAACTCAGTAGTTGCTGACATTCAATATAATAAGTATATTATAGTAATTGGTCACTTCAAATGAAACATTCGTCAATATTTTTTCAACACTTGCTTTAGCTTATTGATGAAACCGTCAATATCTGCTTCTGTTGTATCAAACGAGGTCATCCACCTAACTTCGGATCTCGAATCGTTCCAAATGTAGAAAAAATACTCCTGCTGAAGTTCAGCAATAGCTTGATGTGGCAAAATTGCAAAAATACCATTCGCCGTAACAGTCTGTGTAATAGTAATCTGCGGTATTTCTATAAGTTTTTGCTCCAGCAACTTAGCCATCTTGTTGGCATGCCTTGCCGTTTCGAGATAAAAATCATCTTCCAGATAAGCAATGAATTGTGCAGAAATGTAACGCATTTTTGATGCAAGCTGCATCCCTTGCTTCCTAATGAATTTAAAATCGGCACCAATCTCAGGGTTAAGAATCACCACTGCCTCGCCGTACATCATGCCATTTTTAGTACCACCAAAGCTTACAAAATCGACGCCACAGTCGGCGGTAAATGCCTTAAAGGGCATATTAAGTGCGGCTGCAGCGTTGGATAATCTAGCACCATCCATGTGGAGCAGCATACCGTTTTGATGGGCTAGATTGGCCAAATTACTAATCTCTTCTGGTGAGTAGAGCGTCCCCATTTCGGTAGTTTGGCTTATGGAGATTACTTTGGGCTGTGAATGATGCTCAACACCAAAATCATGCAGATGGTGCCTAACAAGCTCAGGCGTTAGCTTGCCATCAAGGGTTGGCAGTGAGAGAAGCTTGCATCCTGTAAATTTATCAGGAGCCCCACATTCATCTACCATAATATGCGCAGTTTCAGCACAGATAATGGCGTTATAACTTTTTGTTGCAGCCATTAAGCCGGTAACATTTGCACCTGTGCCGTTAAAGACAAAGAATGGTTCCGAACTCGGGCCAAAATGCTGCTTCAGCAGAGAAATAGCCTTCTTGGTATAATCATCGTCACCGTAACCGATTGCATGCCCCACGTTGGCATGAACAATGGCGTCCATTATCCGAGGATGAACACCAGAATTATTATCGCTGGCAAAGCTTCTAAACTGTTTCTTCATTTCTTTTATGATTAATGCGCCAAAATAGCTCAAATAATGAAAAATTCGACGCAATTTAGGCTAGATAATGACTTTTAATCGCAAGAAAAGTGACCTAAGGCCTTCGGATTTTCCGACTTATTGACGGTTTTAGCAATTTCATTCCACCAATATCTAATTATTTCTGTAATTTAGTAGAGGTAATATTGGTATGAAAACTGTTATTCAACACATTAAAGAACTGCTTCATATAAAATAAAGCCGTTGATTGCAAACCAACAAGTGCCTAATACTAATCCTAGGTATCCTAAAATTCCGATGTAAAGTGAAACTGGATGTCTGGAAATTTTTCTTGTGCCATCTGCAACGCATACGAACTTTCGGCAAGAAATACCTCTCTGCCATGCTTGTCAAGGGCAAGTTGATTATACTTTCTTTTCCTAAAATCTTCGAGCTGCACCTTGTTTTTACTAACAATCCAGCAAGCTTTATATAGGTTAAATGGTTCGTATCGACATGATGCTCCATATTCATGCTCGAGCCTGTATTGAATAACGTCGAACTGTAATGCACCAACAGTGCCAATAATTTTCCGGCCATTATACTTGTTAACAAAGAGTTGCGCAACACCTTCGTCCATCAGCTGATCTATTCCTTTGGCCAGCTGCTTATATTTATGAGGGTCGGCGTTTTCGATATACCGAAAAAGCTCTGGCGAAAAGCTTGGAATTCCTCTAAAATGCAGAGCCTCTCCCTCAGTAAGGGTATCTCCTATCTTAAAGTTGCCAGTATCGTGCAGGCCAATGATGTCACCAGGAAAGGCAAAGTCGATAATAGATTTCTTGTCGGCCATAAAGGCGTTTGGGCTTGCAAATTTTATACTTTTTCCAAGCCTGACGTGAAGGTATGGCTTGTTTCGTTCGAACGTTCCGGAGCATATCTTCAAAAATGCAATCCGGTCCCGATGGTTAGGATCCATGTTGGCATGAATTTTAAACACGAACCCTGTCAACTTCTCCTCATATGGGCTGATCTCTCGCTCCTCGGTAAACGATTTTGTTGGGCTTGGGGCAATTTGAATGAAACAATTGAGCAACTCTTGAACACCAAAATTATTGAGAGCTGAGCCAAAAAATACTGGGGCAAGCTTCCCCTTCAGGTAAAGTTCTCTGTCGAACTCAGAATAAACACTTTCGATGAGGTTGATTTCCTCCTTTAGTGTCTTGGTAAAGGGTGAAATGTATGAATCTAACACGCCAGATTCAAAAATGTTATCTATTTGAATATTTTCCTCACCAACGCGCTGTTTATCCTCCGAAAAGAAGAGGTTCAGCGTTTTTTCAAACATATTATACACACCCTTAAATGTAGGCCCCATGCTTATGGGCCAAGAAAGTGGTCTAACCGAAATCTGGAGTTCCTTCTCTATCTCATCAAGCAAGTCGAAAGGGTCACGCCCCACACGGTCAAGCTTGTTAATGAATACGATAACAGGCGTATTGCGCATACGACAAACGTCCATAAGCTTTCGAGTCTGCGCTTCTACGCCCTTGGCACAGTCTATAACAATGATAACGCTATCAACGGCCGTTAAGGTTCTAAAGGTATCCTCAGCAAAATCTTGGTGCCCCGGGGTGTCAAGAATGTTGATTTTAGCATCATTATACTCAAATCCCATGACAGAGGTAGCGACTGATATACCCCTTTGTCGCTCAATCTCCATGAAGTCGGAGATTGCTGCCTTCTTTATTTTATTCGACTTAACGGCACCAGCAACGTGAATTGCACCACCAAAAAGCAGTAATTTCTCCGTTAGAGTTGTTTTCCCTGCGTCTGGGTGACTAATAATAGCAAATGTTCTTCGTCGGTTAATTTCGTGCATTAAATCCATTTTTTATCAATTTTTTGAAGGTGCAAAGTTAATTGTAAATTTATTCCGGCGAAGGTATTTGAGCTAGAAGCGAAAAGAAATGACATTATAATGGCATCTTGCCATGACGGTGGGCGTGCTAGTTTACTTGGAACAACCAAATAATTCAATTTTTTTTGAAAATAGTAAATACTTATATGCTAAGGTTTTCCTGTATTTTACAATAACCCATTGATCCACAATTCTGTTGACTATAATAGGTGGGAGTGCTTAACACGGTCAAAAGCGAGCCATCAGAATCCAAATGTTTCAGCCCTTATTAGTTTTATAGGCGATAGCTAAATATCAACAATATTAACGTTACTGTGATAATATAAAATAATTTATCAACCTATATCAGCCTTAATTATAGCTCTATTTATGCGCCGAATAAAGCAAGGCCCATTATAGATAAACCCAGTATAGACCTGAATAAGGCTTGCACCAGCTTTCAGCATGTCGAGGGCATCTTTTTCAGACATTATGCCACCAACACCTACAATAGGAAACTTGCCGCCAGTAATAGAGGAGATATGCTCAACAAGTTTTATCGACTTTTCAAATAGTGGTTTTCCGCTCAATCCGCCACTTCCAAGACTGTTAACCTTCACGTCTGGTGTTACAAGGCCCTCACGACTGCGAGTAGTGTTAGTTGCTACAACTCCATCTAGGCCAAATTGCATTGCCGCTTTTACCTGCTCAGTGGCTTGATCCATGCTTAAATCGGGGCTCACCTTTAGCAGAATTGGTCGGTATTGCACTTGTTGACTTCTCAGCTTTGTAAGCTGGCTTAAGATGCTACTCAATTCGTCATTTTCCTGAAGCTCATGTAGGTCTGAAATATTTGGGCAGGACACGTTAACAACGAAATAGTCCACATAGGGATATAACCCCTGAAACACCTCAGCGTAGTCCTCTACTGCTCTACTATTTGGCGTCAGCGTATTTTTTCCAATATTTCCTCCAACAATAACTTTTTTTCTCCGTTTTGCTAATTTCGCTACAGCAGCCTCAAGTCCAAGGTTGTTAAACCCCATGCGATTTACAAGGGCTTGGTCTTCAGGAAGTCGAAAGCTACGCGGTTTTGGATTACCCGGCTGGCCCTTGGGGGTAACAGTTCCCACTTCAATAAAACCAAAGCCTAGAGCATCCATTTCAGAAATCAGCTTTGCATCCTTATCAAAACCAGCAGCAAGGCCCACTGGGGATGGGAACTTCAATCCAAAAACGGTACGTGTTAAGCGGCTATCGTTAACGCGTAGTATTTTTTTTACTAGTAGTCTCAGACCTGGAATTACAAAAAAAATTCTAAGTGAAGTAGCTACAAGTAGATGAACGGATTCAGGGTTAAGACAAAATAGAAAAGGTCTTATAAGTCGCTTGTACATCGAAATTTTTCACAAAAATAGCAATTATTGAAACGCTACTCGGGAAAGTATTCAGAAAACGTCTTATCCTTGAAAAATATCAAGACTCTCTCTATATCCTTTTTGTTTATCGCGCTCATAGGAGGATGATTGTCCCCAATGACATCTGTAGATACTTCATTTACAGGTGGTTTGGTAGTATTGCTAGATACCACACGTTGCACCTCATCCAGAATCTTAGGCGGTGAATCAAAAAGGGTGGCTTGCACTGACTGCCGATACATTCCACCCTTACCAGTAATTAACCATTCAGGGTTAATTTCAGGAAATTTTTGGAGTATTTTCTCAATAAAATCGAAGGAAGGCTTATTTCTCCCTGAAAGAATATGAGAAATACTTGACTTCTGTACCCCAATGATTTCAGCAAATTTGGTAGCCGTTAGCTGCTTTCCAGTAAGCAATTTAAGAAGTCTATCCTGCATAAACGAAAAGATATTCACAAATATAAACAGAAATTCACATAATGCAATACAACGTAGATTACATATGTATATTATATACTGTCACATTTGTAATCACAACAAATGTGCACATGGTATTGAGAGAAAGGTTAAATTAGTAACTTAGACTTATCTAATTATGATATAAGGCTATATAAATTAGTTATTACTTAAAGTGCATTATAGTTAATATGAGTTATTATGCTGGTTATTTGATATATATAATGTATATATTGTGATATAATACGACTAATGCATCCATTTAATACAAAAATAGTCTTTTTAGTTAAAGTATATTTTGAGAAATACTATCTATTTATCTGATATATAGTATAATATAATATTGTAAAGTTATGATCTCTCAAAAAATATTGTCTGTGTTAATTGTGGTTTACATGTGTAATTATATGTTTGTGATTTGGCAACCTTGCTTCTCACCTATTTTCACCCAGCAATATTCATTAATAAAGGCATGTGTAACCTAAATACTCAGGCTCTTCTATGGCCTTCGCGGGATGGATAAGGCATGAATACAGAACTACGCATTGAGATGATATTAAAAACACCAGGGAAATAAGGTCTTTAGCCTTCCTTATGGAGAATAGTAAAAAGAATTACACAGAACATGCTGCATAATTCATCATTTACACATGAATGTGCCGAGATACTAGATATTCGAAGCATTAAGATATGTGATACAGCTATGGATAATTTAACCTAGCGGTATTTTTTGCTTTGAAATGGAGGGAAATGGCCAAAGAAAAAGCCAATTCAATGAAGAATTGGCTCAATTTAGGTTAGGTTTTGACGAGAAAAATGGGCCTAGAAAGAGTACGTGGTATTGTCGCGGCTAAAGTCGTATGGTGAGAGCATTATTTCTTGGGTTACATTTGTAAACTCCATCTCTTCTAGTAATCCATGATCGCTATAAATTTCGATTTTAATTGGTATCAGCTCCTTCTTATCTATGAAGACGAGCATTTTCCTAGCATAGTCAGATGGAATTGTGAGCATTGTCTGATCAGGGATACAGTTGGGATCCACATTGGGATTGAGCATCCTTAAGGTGTAGAGATATAGATGCTGTGATTGGGCAATAGAATAGAGGGTTTCCCCCTTCTTTGTTCGATAATGTTCAAGCCGATAGGAAGGGTTATCGACCAAGTATCGGAAACACTGTTTTTCAAGGCAGAGCTCTTCCCCTTCATAGGTTATGGAAGCCTGTTTATTCACTGTAATGATATGTTTCACAACTTCAACCAAATACCAGTAGCCTGCTTCAAAAATTGGATGCCTAGACTCTCTTAGCATAATATTACCAAGAGGATCGAGTGAAAAGGATATCCAAGGAAATGAATTTCTATGAATTAATACCTTGTTGTTGTTAACGCCTTCAGCATAAAGAAGTTCTAATCCTTTTTGAGGCGAATCTTGCCTATAATAGAAGTCGAAAGGATGTTTTCGCAACTTAAAAAAGCCTGTCTTGCTGTTACTTTCCCCTGACGGCTCAACCTCACAGAACCTCATTTGAAACGAGATAGTATTCTCCATCTCGAGCTTGTTCAATGTAGACCAGAAAATTTTAAGCTGATCATTTTTTTGTGGGGCACCACATGCAACTTGATTTAATGTTACCATGGCAATTCCTGCCGCAGCATTTCGCAAACAACTTAACATAATTATTGCGTTTTCCTTACCCTATTTAAAAATAGTAAAAGCCAGAGAGCATGTAAGCCGGGTTCTGTTTCTAGGTATTGCTACCCAAACCCTCACCATTTATCTATTCTTAGGGTCACCCCTAAGCTCAAGCGGCCTACCCCCCGGCATTGGACGAGCAGTCCTCAGCTGCCGGTATACATGGCCTTACAACCCATCAGACGTACGGCTCCCAGTGTCACCACTGAAACCGGTGGGCTCTTACCCCACCTTTTCACCCTTACCGCATCCGAAGATGTGGCGGTTTTTTTCTGTTACGTTACTATGCCCTCGCGAACATCTTCCCGTTAGGAAGCATGGTGCTCTGTGTTGCCCGGACTTT
>DATKTT010000346.1:0-3916 GCA_035530955.1 Williamwhitmania sp.
TAAGCGTATACTGGAGGTTACGGGCAAGGATACCCTTTTAGATGTTTGGCCCAACCTAGAGCTGTTTATTCACGGTGGTGTTAGCTTTGGCCCCTACCGAGAGCAGTATCACAAGGTTATTCCATCGTCGTCGATGCGCTACATGGAGACCTACAATGCTTCCGAAGGTTTTTTTGCCTTTCAGGATGATCTCTCACGAAACGACATGATGTTGCTCCTTGATCACGGAATATTTTTTGAGTTCGTTCCAATGGAAGAACTCGATAGTGAAACACCTAAAGCCTACACCGTTGCAGAAATTGAGCCCGGAAAGAATTACGCAATAGTAATTTCCACAAACTCTGGATTGTGGCGATACCTAGTCGGTGACACGGTTGTATTTACCTCCACCTTTCCTCATCGCGTAAAAATTTCGGGCAGAACCCGCCATTTTATCAACGCTTTTGGCGAAGAGGTAATTGTTGAAAATGCCGATGCCGCCATAAAAGCTGCCTGCGAGAAAACGGGTGCATTGGTAAAGGAATACACCGCAGGTCCCATATTCATGACCGACACCACTAAGGGAGCGCACGAATGGTTGGTGGAATTTGAAACCGCTCCAGATGATTTGGAATCATTCGTCACCGTGCTGGATGAAAAGCTCTGCTCGGTAAATTCCGATTACGAAGCAAAGCGCTACAAGGGAATCACCCTCGATCGTCCAGTTGTCCATGTCCTTAAGGAAGGAGTCTTTTATAGCTGGCTACACTCCAAAGGAAAACTGGGTGGTCAAAATAAAATTCCTAGGTTGTTCAACAGCCGTGATTACGTTAACGAGTTGCTCGATCTCAACGAATCAATGTAACCATGATGAAGCAACGACTCGTTGTTTTAAATATACTTACAGCTGCTGCATTATCACTATTTTGCGGCGTGGCAAATGGTCAACGATCCATTACTGTCTCCCAAAATTCTAAAATTTTTGCCGACGTTTTCGACAACTGCTACGTTGTTGCTGGGGATAAGGTTGAAAAAATGGATTCAACCTTTACCATTGTAGCCCGCTTTAGACCGATATTCGGGCATATTACGTCGGTAGACCCTACCGACCCATTCAAGGTTCTGCTTTTTCAGAAAGATTTTTACCGCATTACCCTGCTCGACAATAATCTATCTCCAATTGGCGAATCGCAATACCTACCTGATATGGGAGCCTCTTTCCCGCTATTTGCCTGCTCCATGCAAGATGGAGGTTATTGGGTGTTCGATGGCTTGCAGGAGAAGTTGCTCTTTTACCGCAATGTTGGTTCACCTGCGTACTCGTCCAACGATTTGAGCCCAATTCTTTCGCAGGATGCCCCCACCGACCTTAAATCGTATGGAAATTCTCTTTACCTTGGAATTGCGGGGAAGGGCATTGCCATGTTCGATAAATTTGGCTCGTTCCGAAAGCTCATTCCAGAGCCAGATGCAGCGGCGAATTTTCAGCCAATGGGAGAAAATATTTTTTTTATCAACAGGCACGGTGACTTGTGTTCCCTGAATACATTGGTCACCGAGGAGCCATCAGTAATAATTCACCAATTGGGAACAATTGAAAGTTTTTCAATCGGGAAAAATTTTCTTTTTTTTGTAAAAGGATCGCAGCTTACTGCCGAAAAGCTGCCTCTCAATTTTCTTCAGCAAAAATAAATTTGACGCCATGCATATAGCCATTGCCGGAAATATTGGTTCTGGGAAAACAACGCTTACCACTCTTTTATCCAAGCATTATGGCTGGAAAGCCATGTATGAGGACGTGGACGACAACCCTTATCTGGAGGACTTTTATCAGGATATGAAGCGCTGGTCCTTCAACCTTCAAATTTATTTTCTGAATAGCCGGTTTAAGCAGGTGGTAGATATTCAGCGCGGCGAGAAGGCTGTGGTGCAGGACAGAACCATCTATGAGGATGCCATGATTTTTGCGCCAAACCTCCACGATATGGGCCTAATGACTCCCCGTGATTTTGCCAACTACCTTTCACTTTTCAACCTAATGACCTCACTCATAAAGCCACCCGATTTGCTTGTCTACCTCAAAGCCTCAGTGCCAACCCTAGTGAGTCAGATTCAAAAACGGGGTCGTGAGTATGAAAACACCATTCGGCTCGACTACCTTCAAGGTCTAAACGAGCGCTACGATAAGTGGATTGAGGACTACACTTTGGGCAAGATGTTGATAATTGATCGCGATGCCTTAGATTTTCACGAGAAACCAGAAGATTTAAGCTTGGTGATAGACAAGATAGACGCTCAACTATTCGGCCTATTTTAACCGTGAAAAAATAAAAAAACCGCTTCACAAGGAAGCGGTTTTTTTATGGTGTAGTGTCAGCTACTTTTTAGTTAGAACTAAGGTTTTCTTGTTAAAATCGGCAGCGGCATTTATTACAGCCCGAAACTGCACAAAATCGGAGGCAGGATAGTTCTCCTGAGTGTATATTTCTCGGGAGATAATTTTTAGCACGTTGCCATCGAGGGTATAGCTGGAGTAAAATGCGCAGCTAGGTTTTCCATCAACAAGCATCTCCACCTTCATATTGAGGTCCGCAAGGTTCGAAATTTTATAACCTTCCGGAATTTGGAACGTTATTTTCCTGTAGTAGTGCATAACTAGGCTAACGGCGATGGGCAGCTTGCGCTCTTTTTCCTGATAGAGTTCTGATTGTGAGCCAATAACCTCACCAATGTGAACCAGTATGTCGTTGTCGGCGCGTTCTACCAGTGATGGCGCAACTTGAGTGACGTCAAAAATCAAAGGATCTACACCAATGTCGGAGAGCTCATAGTTCTTTACTTTGAAGTCAACCAGCTGGCTATTATCGGTGCCGAGGTTAAACACATTTTTTACAATCGTCTGCCGCCTATCGTCGGTAATAAACCCCCAAAACGACTGATAGTTTTGTGCCAATGCACCGGTCCAAACCCGATGTGTTTTTACCGAAACTTCCATTGTTTCCGGATTCAATGCCACGTTTATGAGCATGGAGTCGCCATTCTGTTTATCGCTCACTTGCGGTATTCTTCGAATGTCGTAGCCAAGTCCTTTCTGGGACTTATCGTACTCAATGGGGTGATAAAAAATGCCGTAGGTTGCTGTGAGGTCTTCAGGAATGACGCCTAGCCGATAGGCTGGATTATCGGGCGCAATATAATCGTTGATTTCCGGGAAGAAAAGAAGAAAATCATTGAGGAAGTTCATGCAGTTGAAGGTAGGATCGAAGGGGCGATCGGTACGGTCGGAGGTGAGCACCATCTCAACCTTTATACCTGCCAGCTGATACAGCGCTATGAGCAGTTTTGCTACCCCACGTGAAGAGGCATGCTTTTGTTTTACAATTTCGTCCAACGGAAGGTCTTTGTCGATATCTGTTGATACGGCAATGTCTGTCTTTACCTTAGCCTCAATAGCCCTGATTCTGCTACCGATGTCTTGATTGTTAAACTTGATTGTTTTGTAGAAGTTGCTAACTGCCTTCTCCTCCTTCGAGCTTAGGTTGTAGATGCTGGAGTAGAAGAATTTGGCCGACTTAGACCAAGAGTAGATTCGTGATGCTCCATTATAGGTGTTGTAGACAAGGGAGTATTCATAGCACATCATATCTGCATCATAGTCGGCATACTTTTCCGATGCTATACCTGGAATGTAAGCCGCCTTGGCTGTAAGATACTTTTTGTCGTTCTTGGCTGGGAGATACTCAAAGTTGGGAAATCCGTTGTACGATCGGATCTCATAGTCAAGCTTATCGGGATACACAAACAGCACCTCCTCGTTGTATCGAGGGGTCTCCGATTGCACGGTGATACCACCAAATTCCTTAAGCGACCGACGCAGAACGTAGAAATACTCTATTGCGCCACCAGCTTCGCATCCTTCTATGGCAAAAACCTTGTA